>NZ_JBHZEN010000049.1:0-22923 GCF_050958625.1 Amycolatopsis sp. 3B14 | reverse complement strand
GCCGCAGCTCGGGAGCGACGAACCCCTCGGCGAGGCCACCGCACGCGACCGTGACGATGCCCGGCGCGGGCTGGTCGAGCAAGCCGTCCGCGGCGTGGGTCGCGGAGATCCCGGCCGTGGACAGCTGCTCCACCGCGCGGGCGGCGGTGCCGTGCCCGGCCACCACGAGCACCGCGGTGCCGTCCGCCGCCAGGTGCGCCCGCAGGTCGGCGACCGCGCGCTCCAGGTCACCGCGGTAGGCGGGCGAGGCCTCCACGCCGATGCGGATGACGTCGGCGTCCTCGCTGGTCAGCTGCGACAGCGTCCACCACGGACGGCCGGTCTCGCCGGCGTGCTTGGCGACCTCTTCGAGGTTGCGGTACGCCGACGCGCCCAGGTCGATCGGCGCCTGACCTCCCCCGGCGGCAGACATCCAGGACGCTTCCAGGAACTCCTGCCCGGTGCGCACCAGGTCGGCGGCGCGGGCGCGGATCTTCTCCGGGTCGGCCAGCACGACGTGCGTGCCCTCCGGCATCGCGTCGGTGAGCAGCTCCAGCTCGCCCTCGCACAGCACCGGGATGAGGGCCTCCATGCCCTCGACCGGGATGCCGCCGGCGAGCTTGGTGAGCATCTCGGCCAGCTGCGCGTCGGCCTCGTACTGCTCGGCCAGCTCGCCGGCGCGGGCCTTCACGTCCGGCGTGAGCAGCAGCTCCCGGCACGGCGGGGCGTAGACGGAGGACAACTCGCCGGGCAGCGACCGCTGGTCCGACACCGCGAACGCGCGGACCTCGCTGACCTCGTCGCCCCAGAACTCGACCCGGTACGGGTGGTCGGCCGTCGGCGGGAAGATGTCCAGGATGCCGCCGCGGACGGCGAACTCGCCGCGCTTCTCGACCATGTCCACGCGCGTGTAGGCCAGCTCGACCAGCCGCTCCAGCAGCGGCTCGAACTCCTCCTCCTCGCCGACGCGCAGCTCGACCGGCGCGAGGCTGCCGAGCCCCGGCGCCATCGGCTGGATCAGGCTGCGGACCGTGGCCACCACCACGCGCGGGGCGCGGTCGGTGTGCAGGCGGTGCAGCACGTCCAGGCGGCGGCCGACGGTGTCCGCGCGCGGGGACAGGCGTTCGTGCGGCAGCGTCTCCCAGGACGGGAAGTCGGCCACCGCGTCGGCGCCGATCAGGCTCGCGAGCGCGGCCGTCAGCTCCTCGGCCTCGCGGCCGGTGGCGGTGACGGCCAGCACCGGGCGGCCCGCCCCGGCGTCGGACGCCAGCGCGGCGACCACCAGCTGGCGGGTGGCCGTGGCGCCGGAGAGTTCCAGCAGGGGCGCGCCGGCCCGCTCGATCACCGCGCGCAGGGCGGGGTCGGGCAGGACGGCGGAGAGCAGGCCGGACAACTGCGGGTCGGACACGAAAACGATCTCCCTGGAGCACGCGGGCACACCCCTGCCCGGGCTGGCGGAGGGATCAGGGGCTCTCGTGTTCCAGGGTACGTCGCAGGGGCGACAAAATTTCGGCGAGTCCCGCGAGCTGGTGGTCGATCTCGCGCGGATCGAGCGCCGCGATGCGCAGCAGGATGTGCCGGGCCCCGGCCTCGGCGAAGCGCCTGAGCTGGGCGATCACCTCGTCCGGGCCGCCGGTGATCATCACCTGGATCTTTCCCACCCAGTCGAGTGGCGCCTGGTAGGTGGCCTGGCAGTACTCCTCCAGCGCCGCCGTCCCCCCGCCGAGGTGGACGGTCGCGAAGAGGGCGGGCGTGACGTCGCGGCCCTGCTCGCGGATGGTGGCCAGGCCGCTCGCGTAGTCGGCCGGGTCGGGCGGGTACGGCAGCCAGCCGTCGTACAGTTTCCCGGCGCGGCGCAGCGCGGCCGGGGTGATGCCGCCGAGCCAGACCGGCGGGCCGCCGGGCTGGGCGGGGCGCGGCACCTCGGGCAGCCAGTCGTAGTGCAGGACCTTGCCGTGGAAGGACTCCGGGTGGCCGGTCCACAGCTGCTTCCACAGCGCCACGGTGTCGTCGAGGTACGAGAAGCGGGTCTTGAAGTCCACGCCGACCAGGTCGAACTCGTGCTCGCTGCGGCCCGGGAACCCGGCGCCGACGCCGATGATCAGCCGTCCGCCGGAGACGAGGTCGAGCGAGGAGATCGTGAGGGCGGCCTGCGCCGGGTGGCGGTAGGCGGGGATGAGGGTCGCGGTGCCGAGCCGCACGGTTTCGGTGGCCTGCGCGACGGCGGTGAGCAGGGTCAGCGGCTCGACCCTGGCGCGCGACAGCGAGTCGCCCGCCCAGACCGAGTCGAAGCCGAGGCGCTCGGCGCGCACGGCGATGTCCACGATGTCGGTGACCGAGCCGCCGGCCGCGAGCTGGGCCTGCCCGGCGGGCAGGAGTAGTCCGATCTGCATGCGCTCACGGTGTCGCCGGGGCGCGCTGGCAGCAATTCCCGCCCGGGAATGATCAGGCGGGGCCGCCGGGCCCGATCTCGAACGGCTGCCGCACCGGCAGGTCGGGCTGCTCGGTCTCGACGACCTCCACCAGGTCGTCGGGCAGCACGCGCGGCGGCAACTCGCCGAACCGCGCGAACCGGAGGAAGGCCAGCTCTTCGTCGGTGAACCGCTCGGGCACCCGGCACCTCCAGTCGGTCATTCCCCGCCGGGAATGGCGGGCGACGCACCCCCGGTAGTAAGCATGCGGGGTGACGACGGCTTTTGGAAGTGCCCTCAAGGACTGGCGCACCCGGCGGCGCCTGTCCCAGCTCGAACTCGCCCTCCGCGCGGGCACGACTCAGCGGCACGTCAGCTTCATGGAGAGCGGCCGGTCGGTGCCGGGACGCGGCATGGTCGTGCGCGTGGCCGAGTCGCTGCAACTGCCGCTGCGCGAACGCAATGCGCTCCTGCTCAGCGCCGGGTACGCCCCGACCTACCCGGAGACCGACCTGTCAGATCCGGCGTTGCGGCCGGTGCTCGACGCGCTGGAGCGGCTCCTCGACGGGCACGAGCCGTACCCGGCGATCGTGGTGGACCGGTTCGGCGACCTGGTCGCGACCAACAAGGCCGCGGACGTCCTCACCGAGGGCGCGGCGCCCGAGCTGCTCGAACCGCCGGTCAACGTGCTGCGCCTGGCCCTGCACCCGCATGGGATGGCGCCGCGCATCGGGAACTTCGACGACTGGGCGCGCCACGTGCTGGAGCGGCCGCGGCAGGAACACGCCAAGGCCCCGCACCCCCGCCACGCCGAACTCCTCGCCGAGCTGGAGGGCTACCTGCCCGGGCCGCCGAACCTGGACGCCGACCACCTCGGGTTCGCCGTGCCGCTGGTCCTGCGCACCTCCCGGGGCGAGATGCGGCTGCTCACCGCGATCACCACGTTCGCCACCGCGGTCGACGTCACGGTGTCGGAGCTGCGCCTGGAGACGTTCCTGCCCGCCGACGACGAGACCGCGCACATCCTCACCCGATGAGCGACCCGCCCGCCTTGCCCACCAGCAGCGCGGCCACCACCCACACCACCGCCGCGGTCATGCTCACCACCAGGAACCGCGGGTACGGCACCGCCGCCGCGCCGGCCACCCGCGGCATCAGCGTCCGTGCCCCGGCGAGGAACCGCGCCGCGAACACCGCCACCACCCCGTACCGCGCGATGCGCGACTCGACCCGGCGCCAGCGGGCCGACCTGATCCGCCGCCCCAGCCTGCGCCCCTCCAGGTAGGCCAGCTGATCGCCGAACACGGCCGCGGCCGCGACGACCGCCATCGCCAGCCACAGGTTCACCGTGCCCTGCCCGGCGAGGAAGCCGACGAGCAGCAGCGTCGACAAAGTGGGCAGCACGATTCCCGGCAGCAGCGCGGTTTCCGCGGCGATCACCGCTGCCGCGACCAGGTAGACCAGCGCGGGCGGGAGGGTGGCGATGGCGTCGATCACGGCGTCACGGCCGCTCGGTGCACGAAGGCGGGCGGCAGGTTGCCCCACACCACCCGGCTGCGGCCGACGAACCCGAACCGCCGGGCCAGCGCGGCCTCGAACCGCCTGGCGGCGGGCAGCCACGCGGCGTGCAGGTAGGCGAAGGTCGCGAACCGCCCACCCGGTACGAGGACCTCGCCAACCTGGTCGAGGACGCGCTCCTGCCGGGCGCGCGGGAACAGCGCCCACGGCAGCCCGGACACCACCACGTCCGCCGTGCGCACGTGCCGGGCCAGGTGCTCGGCCGACCCGGTGATCACCTCGACGCGCTCGTGCCGCTGTGCGAGCGCCTCGGCCAGCCGCGGGTTGACCTCGACCGCGGTCAGCCGCGCGCCGGGACCCAGCCGGGTGAGCAGGGCTTCGGTGAACACCCCGGTGCCGGGCCCGAGTTCGACGACGTGCGCCGCCCGTTCCACGCCGATCCCGGCGACCACGGCCGCCGCCAGGCGCCGGGAGCTGGCCGCGATCGCGCCGGTGTGCGCGGGGGCCCGGAGGAATTCCCTGGTGATGGACATGTCTCCGACGCTAGGAACGCCACCGCCCGGACACCTCGGCATCGCGGCCGCACGTTCTCCTCCTCCAGCAGGAGATCGCCGTGGGACGATCGGGACGTGGAGATCACCACCTGGTACCTGGAGCAGACGGACCCGGCCGCGATCCGGCCGTCCGCGGCGCCGGGCGAGCCGGTCGCCATCACCCGCGCCGAGGTGCCGAGCCCGGAGTTCAACCGCTTCCTCTACACCACCGTCGGCGGCGACTGGCAGTGGACGGACCGGCTCTGCTGGGACCGGCAGCGGTGGCTGGACCTGCTGGCGCAGCCCGGTTACGAGACCTGGGTGGCGTACGTGCGCGGCACGCCGGCCGGGTTCGCCGAACTGGACGGCACCAAGCCGGGCGAGGTGGAACTGGCCTACTTCGGGCTGCTGCCCGCGTTCACCGGCCGCGGGATCGGCGGGCACCTGCTGACCGTGGCGCTGCGGCGGGCGTGGGACCTGCCGGAGCGCCGGCCGGGCGCGGAGCCGATCAGGCGGGTGTGGGTGCACACCTGCACGCTCGACGGGCAGCCCGCCGCGCTGGCCAACTACCAGCGGCGCGGCCTGACGATCTACCGCACGGAAACCCGCGATCAAGACCCGGACTTCACCGGACAACCGGCACAATGATCCCATGCGCCGCATCGGGGCCGTACTGCTCGCCGTCCTGGCCGTCACGGCTTGCTCGTCTTCGCCCGCCCAGGACCTGCCGTCGACCCCGACCACGGTCGCCGCGCCCACCACGGTCAGCGGGCAGAGCCTCGCGCTGAAGGTGGACGTCGTGACCGGCGGGCTGCAGCACGGCTGGGACGTCGGGTTCCTGCCCGGCGGTTCGATACTCGTCACCCAGCGGCCGGGGCGGCTCGCGCTGGTCCGCGGCACCGCGGTCACCCAGGTCCAGGCCGACTTCTCCGATGTGTGGGCGCGTGGCGAGGGCGGTCTGATGGGGATGGTCGTGCACCCGGACTTCGCCGCCACCAGGCAGTTCACCACCTGCCAGACGCACCAGGAGGGCGGCCGCGCGGTCGACATCCGGCTGGTCACCTGGACGCTGTCGGCGGACGAGCACAGCGCGACGAAGGTGCGGGACCTGCTGACCGGGCTGCCGGTCAACCAGAGCGGCCGCCACTCCGGGTGCCGCCCGGAGATCGCCGCGGACGGGGCGCTGCTCGTCGGCACCGGCGACACCGCGCGGCCGGACGTCTCGCAGGACCGGCACAGCCTCGGCGGCAAGGTGCTGCGCATCGACCTGAACACCGGCGCGCCGCTGCCGGACAACCCGTTCATCTCCTCGGCCGACCCGAACGAGCAGCGGATCTACAGCTACGGGCACCGCAACATCCAGGGCGTGGCGGTGCGGCCGGGCACCGGGCAGATCTTCACGGGCGAGCACGGGCCGACGTTCGACGACGAGATCAACCTGATCCGCGCCGGCGGCAACTACGGCTGGGACCCGTCGCAGGGCGGCACCGTCGACTCCTACGACGAGGACGTGCCGATGACCGACCTGCAGCGGTTCCCGGACGCCGTCCGGCCACTGTGGACCTCCGGGGACATCACCGAGGCGATCTGCGGCGCGGCTTTCGTGTCCGGGCCGCAGTGGGGCGCGCTGGACGGCAGGCTCGCCGTGGTGGCGCTCAAGGGCCAGAAGATGCTGATGTTCACGGTGGACCAGGCGGGCGCGGTCACCGAGGTCTACCTGCTGGCCGAGTTCGACGACACGTACGGACGGCTGCGCGCGGTGCGCAGCGGCCCGGACGGCGCCTTGTACGTGACCACCTCGGACGGCAACGACGACAAGCTCCTGCGCATCACGCCCGCTGCTTGACGCGCGACGGCCGGTTGCTCAGCAGGTAGCCCACACCGATGACCACCGCCACGATCGGCGTGACGTAGAGGGCCACCCGGGTGTCCTCGCCGAACCCGAGCAGCACCACGACCAGCGCGAGGAACGCCAACGCGAGGTACCCGGTCCACGGCGCGCCGGGCATGCGGAACTCCGAGGCGGGCAGCTCGCCGCGGTCGCTGCGGCGGCGGTAGACCAGCTGGCACACCACGATCACGCCCCACGTCCACAGCACCCCGACGGTGGCGACGCTGGTGATGTAGGCGAACGCCTTCTCCGGCACGACCGCGTTGATCAGGATGCCGGCCGCCATGACGATCGCCGACGCCGTGATGCTCGCCGCGGGCACCTGCCGCTTCGACAGCTTGCCGAACGCGGCGGGCGCCGACCGGTGCACGGCGAGGGTGCGCAGCATCCGGCCGGTCGAGTAGATGCCCGAGTTGCACGACGACAGCGCCGCGGTCAGCACGACGAACTGGATGATCCCGGCGGCACCGTGGATGCCGACCGCGTCGAAGGCCCGCACGAACGGGCTCTCGCCGTCGTGGAACTCGGTCCACGGCACCAGCGACAGCAGCACCACCAGCGCGCCGACGTAGAACACCCCGATCCGCACCATGACGCTGTTGATCGCCTTCGGCAGCACGACCCGCGGGTTCTCCGCCTCGCCCGCGGTCAGCCCGATCAGCTCGACGCCGAGGTAGGCGAACATGACGCTCTGCAGCGCAAGCAGCGCGCTGCCCGCGCCGTGCGGCAGGAACCCGCCGTCGCTGACCAGGTGCGCGAACGTGGCGTGCTCCCCGGCGGGCCCGATGCCGAACACGATGACCGCGAGGCCGAGCACGATCGCCCCGACGATCGTCACCACCTTGATCATCGAGAACCAGAACTCGAACTCGCCGAACACCTTGACCGAGATCAGGTTGGCCAGGAACAACAGCCCGAGCACGACCGCCGCGGTGACCCACTGCGGGATGTCCGGGAACCAGTACTGCACGTAGATCCCGGCCGCGGTGATCTCGGCCATCGCGGTGACCACCCACATCAGCCAGTAGACCCAGCCGGTGGCGAACCCGGCGAAGCGGCCGACGAACTCCTCGGCGTAGTCGACGAAACTGCGCGACACCGGCCGGTACATCAGCAGCTCGCCGAGCGCGCGCATGATCAGGAAGATGACCACGCCCGCGACGGCGTAGGAGGCGATCAGCGCCGGCCCGGACGTCTCGATCGCCGCACCCGCCCCGAGGAACAGGCCCGTCCCGATCGCGCCGCCGATCGCCATCATGCTGATCTGGCGGTTCTTCAGGCCCCTGGCGTAACCCTCGTCGGTTCCCTGGTCGCTCATACCCCTCCCGTCCACGGCTGGTCCAGACCCTAACGACGGGGTCCGCGGGCGGAAGCTTGGGGCGGTTTGGAATGGTCGAGTTCTGATGGTAGATTTCGACTATGCCACGTCGCGCGCTGGAGAACCCGCTGGTCCTGGCGGTACTCGGCCTCCTGCTGGAGTCGCCGATGCACCCGTACCAGGTCTTCACGGAGTTGCGTGCCCGCAGCGCGAGCGCCATCAACCGGGGCACGCTGTACGACGTCGTGGAGGCGCTGGCCGCGGCGGAGTGGATCGCCCCGCAGGGCACCGAACGCAGCGGCAACCGCCCGGAACGGACCGTCTACGCGCTCACCGACTCCGGCCGCGACGAGTTGGTGCGCAGGCTGGACAGCCGGATCCGTGAGCCGAAGCGGGAGTTCCCCGAGTTCCTGGGCGCGATCGCGTACGTCGGGGCGCTGGGGCCGGACGGCGCCGTCGCCGCACTGACCGAGCGCGCGCAGCGGTTGTCCGAACGCGCCGACGCCGACCAGGAGCGGCTGACCGCGGTGCTGGAGAGCGGCGTGCCGCGCCTGCACGTCATCGAAGCCGAGTACGCGCTCCACCAGACCCGCGCGGAGATCGCGTGGGTGGAAAGCCTCGTCGCCGAGATCCGTGGCGGCGCCCTGACCTGGCCCGGAAAGGACTGACATGCTCTTCGGCATCTACCCCGGCGGTGTCACCGGGACCGACTCCGGTGAACTGGCGGGCGGACCGCCCGACGACCCGGCGCGGATCCGGGAAGCGCTCACCGCACTGCAGGGCGAAGGCCCGTTCCTCGTCCGCGCCTACCTCGGGTTCGACGACTCCACTTCGGACGGTCCACACGAGACACTGGCGCCGGCGGACGCCGCGCGGTACACCGGCGACGGCCGCGTGCTGGACCTCGTCGCGCAGTACCAGTCCGCGAGCGGCGACGTGGACGGCTACCGCGCGTTCGTGCGGCGGCTGGTGGATCAGTACGGCGCGGTGACCGGCACGCTGCAGATCGCGGAGGAGCCGAACGTGCCGGGCAACCCGACGCTCGACGGCTACTACCCGCGCGTGATCGAGGCGATCGTGGCCGGGGTCGCCGCGGCCAGGGAGCGGGCGGCCGAACTCGGGCACGATCTGCGGGTCGGCTTCAACACCACACCGCTGTTCGGGCCGGGCGCGTCGTTCATCGCGGACCTGGCGAAGGCGGGCGGCGCGGAGTTCGTACGCCAGGTGGACTACGTGGGCCTGGACTTCTTCCCGGACGTCTTCCGGCCGGTCGCGGCGGCGGAGCTGCCCGCGGCGGTGGCCGGGCTGCTGCGCCACCACCGCGATAACGTCCTGGCGCCGGCCGGGTTCGGCGATGTCCCGCTGCACATCACCGAGCACGGCTGGCCGACCGGCCCCGGGCGCTCCGCCGAGCGGCAGGCCGAAGTGGTGGAGGCCGTCGTCCGCGCCGCCGCGGACGCGGGCGTGAGCTGGTACACCCACTTCGCCCTGCGCGACGCGGACAGCGCGAACCCCGGCCTGTTCCACCAGTTCGGCCTGCTGCGGGACGACTACACCGCCAAGCCCGCCTTCGACACCCACCGGAAGCTGATCGCCGAGTTCACCAGGTGACCGGCAGTTCGTGCACGCCGTAGATGTTCATGTCGGTCCGCAGCCGCACCTCGTCCGCCGGGATGGCGAGCCGGAGGTCCGGGAAGCGGCGCAGCAGCCCGGCGAACCCGGCACGCATCTCCAGCCGGGCCAGCTGCTGGCCGAGGCACTGGTGGACGCCGTGGCCGAAGGCCATGTGCCCGCGGGCGTTGCGGTGCACGTCCAGCGCGTCCGGCTCGTCGAAGCGCCGCGGGTCGCGGTTGGCGGACAGCAGCGAGACGACGACGGTCGACCCCTTGGGGATCGTTTCGCCGCCGACTTCGATGTCCTCGGTGGCGTAGCGGTAGAAGACGTCGGCGACGGTCAGGTAGCGCAGGAGTTCCTCGACCGCGCCCGGCACCAGCTCCGGGTTCGCACGCAGCTCGGCCATCTGCTCGGGGTGCTCCAGCAGCGCGAACGTGCCCAGCCCCAGCATGTTCGCCGTGGTCTCGTGCCCGGCGAGCAGCAGCAGGAACGCGATCCCGGCCAGCTCCTCGATGCTGAGGTCGTCCTGGCGGGCCAGGTCGGACAGGATGTCCTCGCCCGGTTCGGCGCGCTTGCGGGTGACCAGCTCGGCCAGGTACCCGTTGAGCGCGCCGACGACGGCGATCTTCTCCTCCAGTTCGATGTCCTTGAGCATGAACCGCGCGGCGTTGTGCTGGAAGGTTTCCCGGTCCTCGTACGGGACGCCGAGCAGCTCGCAGATCACCAGCGACGGCACCGGCAGCGCGAACTCCTTGACCAGGTCGACCGGCGGGGTGAGCCGCGCCATCTCGGCCAGGTGCCGCTCGGCGATCTCGTTGATGTGCTCTTCGAGCTGCTTCATGCGCTTGACCGTGAAGGCGCCGGTGAGCCTGCGCCGCAGCCGCGTGTGGTCCGGCGGGTCCATCGAGATGAACAGGCCGGGCATCTGCGGGGACGGCTCGGTGGGGGCAGGCATGCCCGGGGTCAGGTACGGCACGTGGATGATGTCGAGGTCGAGGCGGGAGCTGAACCGGGTGTCGGCGAGCACCTGCCGGACCTCGTCGTAGCCGGTGACCAGCCGGCCCTCGTGGCCGTCGGGGAAGACCAGCGGGCAGACCGGGCGGGACTCGCGCAGCCGGGTGAACCCGGTGGGCGGGTCGAAGGGACCGGCGTCGCGGTCGGTGGGGAGTCCGTTCGGGATGGGAACCGTCTGAGTCACCGGAGATCCTTTCGTGGCGGTCGCTGGACCCACCATCACGGCCGGCGCTGACACCCGGCTGACACGGCTCTGACACGACCATCACGTGCGCGGGCGGTCGGCGAGCTTGAGCCACACGACGCCGGCGATGATCACCGTGAGCCACAGCGCCTTGGCCAGGGTGAGGGTCTCGTCGAAGAACACCGGACCGAGCACGGCGGCTCCGGCGGCGCCGATGCCGGCCCAGACCGCGTAACCGATGCCCACGTCGATGGTGCGCAGGGCGAGGCTGAGCGCGAAGAGCGTGAGCAGGAAGAAGACGACCGCGACGAGCGACCAGGAGAGCACGGTGAAGCCCTGGCTGCCGCCGACGGACAGGGCGTAGCCGACTTCGAAGGCGCCGGCGAGCAGGAGGACGGGCCAGGCGGCGGCGGGTGCGGTGGACGTGCGGCGCGCCATCACGCGGCTCCGCTCAGCTGGAGGCCGACGACGCCGGCGATGACGGCGGCGATGCCGAGCACCTTGCGCCAGTCGAGGCGCTGGCCGAACAGGACGACGCCGAGGACGACGATCCCGACGCCTGCGACGGAGGTCCAGATCGCGTAGCCGACACCGACGTCGAAGGTCAGCAGCGCCAGGCTGAGGAGGTAGGTGGCGATGCCCCCGCTGACCAGCGTGGCGGCGGTCCAGGCGGGCCGGGTGAAGCCCTGGGCCTTGCCAGCGGAGACGGCTACCGTGATCTCGAAGACGACGGCGATGCCGAGGTAGAGCCAATGCACGGAAGTCCCTTTCACGGAGTTTGGCTGGTGCACCGCACATCGTGAAACTTCACACCGGTGTCAATTGCAAGAATGGGGAGCGGCGGAGCGTCTGGAGGAGGGCTCATGCGCATCGGTGAGCTGGCGGAAGCCACCGGGGTCAGCACGCGGTCCCTGCGGTACTACGAGGAACAGGGGCTCATCCGATCGTCACGCACGCCCGGCGGGTGGCGCGACTTCGACAGCTCGATGGTCGAGCGGGTCGTCCTGATCCAGCACCTGTTCGCCGCCGGCCTGTGCAGCGCCACGATCAACGAACTGCTCCCCTGCCTGGAAGCCCCGCCCGAGGAGCGCACGGGCGTGCTGGAGGAGCTGCTCGCCCAGCAAGCCGAGCGCCTGGAAGCCAAGCGGCGCGACATCGAGCGCGAGCTGGACATCCTGCGGGCGCTGCGCAAGGAGACGGCTCTGCCCGGCCACGCCGCCTGATCAGCGGCTCGGCGTGCCCGGGCCCGTTCCACGCCATCCGATCAACGACCCGGCACCTCACACGCCGCCAAACCCGCACCCGCTCGCACCCGTTCCACATGATCACCCGACGTCCTGGCCAGCACCACCTCGAACTGCTCCCGCGCCGCCGACACGTCCGCGACCGCGAGCAGGCTCGCGCCCAGCCGGTTGCGGATCTCCAGTTCCAGCTGCGGCCGGGTCCGCTCGCTGACCAGCGCGAACGCGCGCCGCTGCAGTTCCAGCGCCGCCTCCGCGTTGCCGAGCCCGGACTCGGCCGCGCCCCACATCGACAGGCAGTCGGCGGTCAACGCGATGTCGCCGGCCTCCTCGGCGGCGCATGCGGCCCGGCGCAACGCGCCGACGGCGTCCGCGTGCCGCCCGACCGCCAGGTGGAACTTCCCCAGGCTGCCCACCGCCATCGCCACCGCCCGCGGCCGCCCGATCTTCTCGCCGAACGCGACCCCCTGCTCCAGGCAGGCGCGGGCCTCGTCGAACCGGCCGAGCCGCAGGTGGGTCAGCCCGATGTTGGCGATCGCCATCCCGCACAGGAACGGGTCGTCCAGCCTGCGCCCCAGCTCGTGCGCCTCGTGCAGCAGGGCGAGCGCCTCGCCGGTGTCGCCGCACGCCACCGCTAGCGTGCCGAGGCCGCCGAGCGCGCGGGCCTCCTCCCGGCGGTCCCCGGCCTGCCTGCTGATCCGCAGCGCCTCGTGCAACCACGGACGGCACCGCTCGTAGCGGCCCTGCATCCCCTCCGCGACCCCGAACCCGAACCGCAGCGCGGACCGCATCCGCCGGTCGGAGCACTGCTCGGCGAGCGGGAGCGCGATCTCCAGCGCCGCGCGGCACTCGTCGTAGCGGCCCTGCCGGACCAGGTACTCGACGAGCCCCTCGGCGATCCAGCACGCGTAGTCCGCTTCCCCGGATTCCGCCGCATAGCGGACGACGTCCGGCAGCTCGCCACCTGCCGAGTCGAGCCAGCCCGCCGCGTCCGCCCAGCCGGTGAACGGCACGTCGTCCACCGGCGGGCCGCTCGACGGGTCGTGAACGCCCCAGTCGCTCGCGATCCGCGCGGCGACCGCGTACAGCCGCAGCACCCCGGCCCTCGCCGCGGGCTCGTCCGCGCCCAGCCGCCGCGCGTACACCGCGACCAGGTCGTGCAAGCGGTAGCGGCCCGGGGCCGGCTGCAGCAGCAGGCTCGCGTCCACCAGGCGTTCCAGCGAATCCTCCGCCACCGGTTCGGGGAGCCCGAGCATCGCGGCCACCGCCCGCGCGTCGAACTCGACCGTCGGCACCAGCCCGAGCACCCGGAACGTCCGCTGCTCCGCCGCCGCGAGCTGGTGAAAGGACAACCGCAGCGCCGCCTCGACGCCGTGGTCCTCGGCGGTGAGCTCGCCCAGCCTGCGCTCGTCGTCGGCGAGCCGCCCCACCAGGTACTCGAAGGTCCACATCGGACGGTTCTGCATCCGGGCGCCCGCGATCCGCAGCGCCAGCGGCAACCCGCCACACAACCGGACCAGCTCGCGCACCGCGCCGGGCTCCCGGCCGACCCGCCCGGCGCCGACGACCCGGCGCAGGAGCCCTTCCGCGGCAACGGCGTCGAGCACGTCGAGCGACACCCTGCGGTCGGCGGGCAACCCGGTCAGCCGCTGCCTGCTCGTGACCAGCACCGTGCTGCCCGCGCCGGAGGGCAGCAGCGGCCGCACCTGCTCGGCGCTCTTCGCGTCGTCGAGCACCAGCAACAGCCGCGACGACGCGGTCGCCGACCGCCAGGTCGCGGCCAGCTCGTCGACGTCCGGCCCGATCGGACCGGTGTCGACGCCGATCGCGCGCAGCAGCCGGGCCAGCGCGTGCGCCGGGCGCAGCGGCTCGTGCCCCTCGGTGTGCCCGTGCAGGTCCAGGTGCAGGCAGCCGTCCGGGAAGCCGGGGCGCAGCACGTGCGCGGCGCGGAGGGCGAGCGCGCTCTTGCCCGCGCCCGCGACGCCGTCGACCGCGATGACGGTCACCAGCTCCGGGTCGCCCGGTTCGACGAGCCGCGCCAGTTCTTCCGCACGCCCGGCGAGTTCGCCGCTGTCCGCGGGCAACTCGTTGCGGGGCGGGCGTTTGCGGGTGACACCGAGCGCGGCGTCATCACCCCGCAGCACCGCCTGCTGCACCCGGCGCAGTTCGGCGCCCGGCTCCACGCCGAGGTCGTCAACGAGGCGGCGGCGCAGCCCGGTGAACACGGCCAGCGCGTCCGCCCGTCGCCCCGCCGCGTACAGCGCACGCATCAGCAGCGCGGCCAGCTCCTCGTGGTGCGGGTGGACCCCGGCGAGCGCGGACAGCTCGTCGATCACCTCGCCGTGCCGTCCCAGGCGCAGCTGCCACCCGGCCTTCCCGAGCTGCAGCGCGATGCGGCGTTCGGTGAGCCGCAGCCGGTGCCCGTCGAGGAAGGGGCCGGGCAACCCGGTGAGCGGCTCACCGTCGAACAGGTCCAGCGCGTCCGCGGCGGCGCGCACCGCGACGGCGAGGTCACCGGCGCGCGCGGCGGCCGCGGCCTCGGCCGCGATCCGGTCCAGGGTCCCGGCGTCCACCTCGGCGGCGGCGCCGACGAACCGGTAGCCGCTGCTGTCGCGGGCGATCACGGCGTCCGCGGGCTCGTCTTCACCCGCACGCAGGCACTTGCGCAACCGGTGGACGTAGACCGGCACCACGCGACGGCCGGTGCCCGGCGGTTCGAGGCCCCACACGTCGTCGAGGAGCTCACCGGCGCCGACCACCACGTCCGGGCGCAACACGAGCGCGGCGAGCAGGGCCTTCTGCCGGACCGGGCCCAGGTCGAGGGGCTGATCGCCGCGCCAGGCCCGGAGCGGGCCGAGCACACTCAGCCGGAGCCGGCCCCCACTCACCACACCGCCCCCAACGCCGTGCTGTCGACTCGTGGCGCAGTGTAGCGGGAATCCGGTCAGTTCAGGCGCAGTTTCGGCTTGTGCTCCAGGTGCGAGAGCCCGTTCCAGGCCAGGTTGACCAGGTGCGCGGCCACCTCGTCGCGCTTGGGGCGGCGGGCGTCGAGCCACCACTGCCCGGTGAGCGCGACCATCCCGACCAGCGCCTGGGCGTAGAGCGGCGCGAGCTTGTCGTCGTACCCGCGTGCGTCGAACTGCTGCGCGAGGATGTGCTCGACCTGCATCGCGATGTCGTTGAGCAGCGTGGAGAACGTGCCGGAGGCGCTGGCCACCGGCGAGTCGCGGACGAGGATGCGGAAGCCGTCGTGCGACTCCTCGACGTAGGCCAGCAGCGCGCTGGCCGCCTGCTCGAGCATCGCCCTGGGGTGCCCACCGTGCAAAGTGGACACCATGCGGTCGAGCAGGGACTGGGTCTCGCGGTCGACGACGACGGCGTAGATGCCTTCCTTGCCGCCGAAGTGCTCGTAGACCACGGGTTTGGAGACGTTCGCCCGGTGGGCGATCTCCTCGATGGAGGTGCCGTCGAAGCCCTTTTCGGCGAAGAGCTTGCGGGCGACGTCGAGCAGTTGCTGCCGGCGTTCCGCGCCCGTCATCCGGACGCGGGGCACCGGCCCCGGAGGCCGCACCCCGGTGGCCTCACGTTTCGCTCGACGTCGTCCCGCCACCCGGAGAGACTATTCGGACGTCAGTCGGGCGAGCCGCTGCGGGGTGGGCCAGCGCACGTTGTGCACCCACCCGAGCTTCTCGAACGCCCAGATCACGCGGGCCGAGATGTCGATCTGCCCGCGCTTGACACCGTGCCGCGCCGAGGTCGGGTCGGCGTGGTGCAGGTTGTGCCAGGACTCGCCGAAGGACAGGATCGCCAGCGGCCAGAAGTTGGCCGACTTGTCGCGCGCGGCGAACGGCCGCTCACCGATCATGTGGCACACCGAGTTGACCGACCACGTCACGTGGTGCAGCACGCAGACCCGGACCAGCCCGGCCCAGAAGAACGCGGTGACCGCGCCCCAGAACGACCAGGTGATCAGGCCGCCGAGCACGGCGGGCAGGACCAGGGTGAGCAGGGTCCACAGCCAGAACAGCTCGTCGACCTTCTTGATCGCCGGGTCCTTCAGCAGGTCCGGGGCGAACCGCTCGGCGTTGCTCTTGTCGCGCTCGAACAGCCAGCCCATGTGCGCGTGCCAGAAGCCCTTGGCGATGGCCAGCGGCGAGGTGCCGAACGCCCACGGCGAGTGCGGGTCGCCGTCGCGGTCGGAGAAGGCGTGGTGGCGCCGGTGGTCGGCGACCCAGGTGATGACCGGGCCCTGCACCGCCATGCTGCCCGCGATCGCCAGCGCGACCCGCAACCACGGCTTGGCCTTGAACGAGCCGTGCGTGAAGTACCGGTGGTACGAAACCGTGATCCCCAGACCGCTGATGACGTAGAAGCCGATGAACAGGCCGACGTCCACCCAGCTCAAGCCCCATCCCCAGGCGAACGGCACGGACACGATGAGCGCGAGCAGCGGCAGGATCACGCCCAGGTAGACGGAGAACTGGACGCCGGGCCCCCGCTGCCCGTCGATGACCGGCTTCGGTCCCTTGGCCTTGGGTGGTTCCATGACCTGAGTGGATGTCATGCGCAACACTTCTTCCTACCTGGGAAAACCTGACAAAGGTCTGCCTTACCTACGTTGCCGTAAGTTACGGTACAGGAGGTTTGCCCCGCTGGGGAGACGCTGAAACGCGGACACAACCCCTGCACTGGCGCGGTTTTTCGACGTCGCTATCCTGACCAGGCACGATCCGCCGTGGTGTAATTGGCAGCACCTCAGATTTTGGTTCTGATAGTTCAGGTTCGAGTCCTGGCGGCGGAGCTGCCGTGCCCTACCCCGACGTGCCCGAAGGGGGTGCGCCACGCTGCAAGGCGAGAGCAGACCGAAGACCAGGCGGCCGGCACTGGCCGAGCTCTCCGATGCCTGGCTGGCCGGGCGCGCCCGGGAACTGATCGCCGCCGTGCAGCACACGGAGCACGGCGAGCAGCTCGAGATCGTCCGGACGATGGACGAGCTCCTCGACGAGGCCCAGCGCCGGGGTGAGCCGGTCCTGGTCTCCCAGCTCCTCCGCGCGGCGTCGCTGGGCAGGCTCGTCACCCGCGGTCTCGCCGCCGAGGCCGAGCCGCTGCTCGACGAGATGCTGGCCCACACCCGCCGCCACGGCCTCGCCTTGTTCCGCGCCGACGCCCACGCGCTGCGCGGCCGCCGCCTGGTGCTGGCCAAGCAGGAGGACGCGGCGCTGACCGAGATCGCCCGCGCGCTGGCGATCCTGGACGATTCGAACACCCCGGACATGCACATGTCGCGCCGGGAGTGGGCCAAGGCCCAGTCCAGCGCGCTGCTGGACTGCTGGATCGTGCTCAACCAGCTGGGCGTGTACGAGGCGGCCGAGGAGGTCATCGCCAGGGCCCACCAGGCCATCCGGGAGACCGCGGGCCCGCACGAGATCACGCTGCAGCTGATGAACCGCATCAAGATGCTGCTGGGCTGGGGCCTGCGGCTGGAGCGGGTCGCGCGGCACGAGGAGGCGGCCGCGAAGTTCAGCACGGCGGCCTCGATGGCCGTCGCGGTCGAGGCCCCCTTCGCCGAGTCGCTGTTCCCGCGGAAGATCGGCGTGGCCGCGGTCGACCAGGTGGGCGTGCTGGCGGCCGCCCTCGCGCTGGCCGCGCCGGAACCGGCGCACGTGGACCGGCTGCGGCGGCTGCTGATCGAGCCGGGCTACCCGCACGAGCAGGTCATCGTCACGATCGCGCTGGCCCGTTGCCTGGAGCAGGGAGGCCAGCACGACGACGCGCTCAAGGCGCTGCACGCAACCAAGCTCACCCTCGCCGAGGACAACTCGATGCCGTCGATGAACCTGCACCTGATGCGGGAGATCGCGCGGCTGGACAGCGACGCCGACAGCGAGTCGTCTCGGGCGCTGGCGGAGTACTCGGCCGCGCTTGAGGTCGAGCTGTGGCACATGCGGGAGTCGCAGCTGGCGACCCTGGACACGCGCCGCGAGCACGAGCGGCTCTCCGCGCAGCACGGCGCGATCAGCCAGCAGGCGCTGCAGGACCCGCTGACCGGCCTGCCCAACCGCCGCGCGCTGGACGAGCACCTGCGCACGCTGTCCGCCTCGACCACGGCCCAGCCGCTCGCGGTCGCGCTGATCGACCTGGACGGCTTCAAGGGCGTCAACGACCAGCACTCGCACGCCGAGGGCGACGACGTGCTGCGCGTGGTCGCCTCGACCCTGCGGGACGCGTTGCGCGGTGACGACATCGTGGCCCGCTACGGCGGGGACGAGTTCGTCGCGTTGCTGCCCGGCGCGCCGGTGTCCGCGGCCAAGCAGGCGCTGGGCCGGGCGGTCACCGCGGTCGACTCGCTGCCCCACCACCTGTCACACGGGGTCACCCTGTCGGTGGGGCTGGTGTCGCTGCGCCCGCAGGAGCGGGCCGACCAGGTGCTCGCCCGCGCCGACGCCGCGATGTACCAGGCGAAACGCGGCGGCGGGAACCAGGTCGCGACCGCCCAGTCGACGGCGGGCGAGTCCCTTATCGCAGAGGCGGAACCCGGCTCCGAGGGCGACCCGCAGCCGGCTGCCAGGCAGGACACGTAGGATCGGGCCCCGCCACCACCCGTTCCGTATTCGTTGGGAGTGCCGTGACCGGCCCGCTGAGCACTGTCATCCTCGCCGCGGGCGAGGGCACCCGGATGCGTTCGAACACCCCGAAGGTCCTGCACCCGCTGGCCGGGAGGCCGCTGGTCGAGCACGCCGTCCGGGCCGCAGCCGGGCTTTCGCCGGACCACCTGGTCGTCGTCGTCGGGCACGGCCGGGAGGCCGTCGCCGAGCACCTCGGCAAGGTCGGCGAGGCGCTCGGGCGGCCCGTCGCGACCGCGGTGCAGGAGAAGCAGAACGGCACCGGCGACGCCGTTTCGTGCGCCTTGTCCGTTCTGCCGGAAGGACTTCCGGGCACGGTTCTCGTCAGCTACGGCGACGTCCCGTTGCTGGACACCGAGACGATGGCCGCGCTGCTGGCCGAGCACCGCGAGAACGGCCACGCGGTCACGGTTCTGACGTCCGTGGTCGCCGACCCGACCGGTTACGGCCGGATCGTGCGCGACGCGGCCGGCGCGGTCACCGCGATCGTCGAGCAGAAGGACGCGACGCCGGAGCAGCTGGAGATCGACGAGATCAACTCCGGTGTCTACGCGTTCGACGCGGCCGTGCTGGCCGACGCGCTGACCCGGCTGTCCACCGACAACGCCCAGGGCGAGCTGTACCTGACCGACGTGCTGGCGATCGCCCGCGGTGACGGCCGCGGCGTGGGCGCGCTCGTGGTGGACGACCCGTGGCTGACCGAGGGCGTCAACGACCGCGTCCAGCTCGCCGCGATCGGCGCCGAGCTGAACCGCCGCCTCGTGCAGCGCTGGCAGCGCGAGGGGGTCACCGTCGTCGACCCGGCGTCGGTGTGGCTGGACGTGGACGTCGAACTGGCCCGTGACGTCGTGATCGAGCCGGGTGTGCAGCTCAAGGGCGGCACGAAGGTCGGCGAGGGCGCGGTGATCGGGCCGGACACGACGCTCACCGGCGTCACGGTCGGCGCCGGCGCCCAGGTGGTCCGCGCGCACGGCTACGACGCCGAGATCGGCGCGGGCGCGAGCGTCGGCCCGTTCGCCTACCTGCGGCCGGGCACCAAGCTCGGCGACAAGGGCAAGATCGGCACGTTCGTCGAGACCAAGAACGCCGACATCGGCACCGGCACGAAGGTGCCGCACCTGACCTACGTCGGGGACGCGACGATCGGCGAGTACAGCAACATCGGCGCGTCCAGCGTGTTCGTCAACTACGACGGTGTGCGCAAGCACCACACCACCATCGGTTCGCATGTCAAGACCGGGTCGGACAACATGTTCGTCGCGCCGGTCACCGTTGGTGACGGTGCGTACTCGGGCGCTGGCACTGTGATCAGGCGGAACGTCCCGCCGGGGGCGCTGGCGGTGTCGACTGGACCACAGCGCAATATTGAAGGCTGGGTGCCCCGGCGCAGGCCGGGTACTCCAGCGGCGGAGGCGGCCCAGGCTGCGCTCGCCGCGCAGGAAAACAAGGAAGAGACCGAGCGGGAGTCGTCTGATGAGTCCTAAGTCCGGCACGCCGAAGAAGAACCTGATGCTCTTCTCCGGCCGCGCACACCGGGAACTCGCGGAGGAGGTCGCGCAGCACCTCAACGTGACGATCACCCCGCAGACGGCGCACACGTTCGCCAACGGCGAGCTGTTCGTGCGCTTCGAGGAATCGGTCCGGGGCACGGACGCCTTCGTCATCCAGAGCCACACCAACCCGATCAACGAGTGGGTGATGGAGCAGCTGATCATGGTGGACGCGCTCAAGCGCGCCAGCGCCAAGCGCATCACCGTGGTCATGCCGTTCTACCCGTACGCGCGGCAGGACAAGAAGCACAAGGGCCGCGAGCCGATCTCGGCCCGGCTGATCGCCGACCTGTTCAAGACCGCGGGCGCCGACCGGATCATGACGGTCGACCTGCACACCGCGCAGATCCAGGGCTTCTTCGACGGACCGGTGGACCACCTGTTCGCGCAGACGCTGCTCGCCGACCACATCAAGAAGACCTACGGCAGCGCCGACATCGCCGTGGTCTCGCCGGACTCCGGCCGCGTGCGGCTGGCCGAGAAGTGGGCCGCGCAGCTGGGCGACCGGCCGATCGCGTTCATCCACAAGACGCGTGACCCCGACAAGCCGAACCAGGCGGTGGCCAACCGGGTCGTCGGCCAGGTCGAGGGCAAGCTGTGCATCCTGGTGGACGACATGATCGACACCGGCGGCACGATCGTGAAGGCCACCGACGCGCTGCTCGCCGAGGGCGCCGCGGACGTCGTCATCGCGACCACGCACGGCATCCTGTCCGACCCGGCCACCGAGCGGCTGTCCAACTGCAAGGCGCGCGAGGTCATCGTCACGAACTCGCTGCCGATCGCGCCGGAGAAGCACTTCGCGAACCTGACGGTCCTGTCGATCGCGCCGCTGCTGGCCGAGGCGATCCAGCAGGTGTTCGAGGACGGCTCGGTCACCAGCCTGTTCGACGGCAACGCCTGAGTTCTCCTCACGGGCCCTTCCGCCGCTGGCGAAACCGGCGGCGGAAGGGCCTTTTCGTGCCTAGCGTCAAGGCATGAACGACTACCGCTTCGGTGTTTCCCTGCGGTTCCTGACCGGGCGCGACGACTGGGCGGCCAAGTGCCGTCGCGCCGAGGAGCTGGGCTACGACACCATCACCATCCCCGACCACCTCGGCATGCCCGCGCCGTTCCCGGCGCTGGTCGCCGCCGCGCAGGCGACCGAGCGGGTGCGGGTGGGGCACCTGGTGCTCAACGCGCCCTTCTACAACCCGGTACTGCTGGCGCGGGAGGTCGCCTCGACCGCGCTGCTCACCGGCGGGCGGCTGGACGTCGGGCTCGGATCCGGGCACATGAAGTCCGAGTTCGACGACGCCGGGCTGCGGTTCGCGCCGCCTGCCGAGCGGATCAAGCACCTGGCCCGGACGATCGAGGTGCTGCGGGACCGCCTGGACGACGCGCCGCCGCTGCTGGTCGCGGGCAACAGCGACGGGGTGCTGCGGCTGGCGGCGGAGCACGCGGACATCGTCGGGTTCGCCGGGTTGAAGCACGCGCGCGGCTACCCGCCGGGGACGTTCGACCTGGCCTCCGCCGCGGAGCTGGAGGACCGGGTGGGCTTCGTGCGGTCCGCGACCACTCGGCAGGTGGAGTTCAACATGCTGATCCAGAACGTCGTGGTGGCCGACGATCCGGTGCCCGCGCTGGAGGAGTGGCTGGCCGGGGTGCCGTCGGAACTGGGCTGGTCGGCCACCCGGCTGGTGGATGCGCCGCAGATGCTGGCCGGGACGCCGGAGCAGATCGCGGCGAAGATCCGGGCGATGCGCGAGCGGTACGGGTTCACGTACTTCACGGTGTTCGAGATGGCGATGGAGGAGTTCGCGCCGGTGATCCCGCTGCTACGGGCCTAGCTCGGCGGCGATGTCGCGGTTGAGCGCGCCGGGGTCGACGAGGGCGACGGGTTCGGCGGTCACCGACGGCGCGGCCTGCAGCCTGGTCGCGCCGTCGGTGCGGGGCAGCGTGAACTTGACCGAGCAGGAGACGTCGGCGGCCGTGTCCAGCGGGAGGACGACGTCCCGTGCGCAGGTGCGGGTGCCGAGGGCGTCGGAGGTGACGGCCGAGGTGAGGCTGACGCGCGCGGCCGCCCCGGGAGCCGCGCCGAGCAGGCGGTTGTCGATGCGGACGGTGTCCGTGCAGGCGCCGTTGGCCGTGCAGCGGAGTTCGTGGTCGGTGACCCTGGCGGCGACGACCGGGCCGGCGATGAGGGGTTGGCCGAGTTCGGCCACCCCTTCGTCGAGGCGTTCACGCAGGTCGGGCAGGTGCACGTCGCCGAGGGCGATCTCGTGCGGCCCGAACTGGCCTGCGACGGGCCCGAGGAAGGCGGGCGGGAAGCTGAGCACGCGGTGCGGCGAGGCGGCAGTGACGCGCAGACCGCCGAGGTCGAAGGCCCCGTCCGCCTGGACGGGCAGCACGCCCACCGGCAAGGCGGCCCGCAGCGCGGCGGCCACCACCTGGGGCGCCATGAGCCGCCCGGGGTCGAACGGCACCCCGCGGTCCGCCCTGGTCCACTGGGAGCCGAACCGCTCGGCGCGGGGCGCGGACATGCCCTGCCGCTGCCAGTAGGCCGGGGAGGCGCGGACGTAGAGCGAGCCCCCCACCCGGAGGGCCCGCACGGTGTCGTCCTGCACTGGAACCTGCCCCTCGACGAGCCCGCCCTTGGTCACGGTGAGGGTCGCACCAGGAACCCGATACGCGACGGCGGTCTCCCCGGCGAGGGCCGTGAGCGCCTCGTCGACGGCGGAACGGGGATCCGGCGAGGCGGGCCGCTGGGGAGCCTCACAGGCGACGAGCAGGACGAGGACGAGCACCGCGAGACCGCGCAGGCGCATCCGGACCCCTCGCTCACCGCTGGAACGGCCAGTTCGTGAATGAGACGAACTTTCAGGTTCCGGAGTTCCTAGCGGCGCGGCCTGTCATCCGATCGGTTTACACAGAAGCCCCAACCGCAAGCCGGCAACGCAAGAAGACCGACCACCCCAACCAGACCTCCCCCGCCCCCGATCCACAGCCGATCTTTAGTCGCCGACCAGGCGTGTCAAGGTACTCTTTCCCGCCTTGACACGGCTGCT
>NZ_JBHZEN010000048.1:0-157638 GCF_050958625.1 Amycolatopsis sp. 3B14 | reverse complement strand
TTTCGTTGCCGGGTGGCGGTTGCGGGGTGGGTTTGTCGGGCCGCCTTCGTTGCCGGGCGGCGGTTTTCCTTGCGGCTCTCTATTCCAGGTCGAGGATCTTCAGTGCCTTTTCCCGCATCTCGACCTTTCGTACCTTTCCGGTCACGGTCATCGGGAATTCGTCCACGATGTGCACGTACTTCGGGATCTTGTAGTGCGCCAGCTTTCCCGTGCAGAACTCCCGCAGCGACTCCGCCGTCAGTGGCTGGGCTCCTTCGCGCATCCGGATCCACGCCATCAGCTCTTCGCCATACCGCTGGTCGGGGACGCCGATCACCTGCGCGTCCAGCACATCCGGGTGCGTGTAGAGGAATTCCTCGATCTCCCGGGGGTAGATGTTCTCGCCGCCGCGGATGACCATGTCCTTGATCCGCCCGGTGATCTGGATGTAGCCCTCGTCGTCCATCACGCCGAGGTCGCCGGTGTGCATCCACCTCGCCTTGTCGATCACCTCGGCCGTCTTGTCCGGCTGGTCCCAGTATCCGAGCATCACCGAGTAGCCCCGGGTGCACAGCTCACCCGGCTCGCCGCGCGGCACCGTCAGCCCGGTCTCCGGGTCGACGATCTTGACCTCCAGGTGCGGCCCGACCCGTCCCACCGTCGACACCCGCCGCTCGATCGAGTCGTCCGACCGGGTCTGCGTCGACACCGGCGAGGTTTCCGTCATGCCATAACAAATGGACACCTCGGCCATGCCCATCCGCTCGATGACCTGCTTCATCACCTCGACCGGGCAGGGCGAGCCCGCCATGATGCCGGTTCGCAGGCTGCTCAGGTCGTAGTCCTCGAAGCCGGGCTCGGCCAGCTCCGCGATGAACATCGTGGGCACCCCGTACAGGGACGTGCACCGCTCCGCCTCCACCGCCTGCAGGGTGGCCTTCGGCTCGAACGACGGCGCCGGGATCACCATGCACGCGCCGTGCGTGGTGGCCGCGAGGTTGCCCATCACCATTCCGAAGCAGTGATAGAACGGCACCGGGATGCACACCCGGTCCGCTTCCGTGTAGTGGCACAGCTCGCCGACGAAGAAGCCGTTGTTGAGGATGTTGTGGTGCGACAGGGTCGCGCCCTTCGGGAAGCCCGTCGTGCCCGAGGTGTACTGGATGTTGATCGGGTCGTCGGCGGACAGGCCGACCTCCGGCAACGCCTTGCCCCGCCCGGACTCCATCAACTCCGACCACTCGTCCGAGCCCAGCAGCACCACCTGCTCCAGCGCGGCGCAGCGCGGCCGGACCTCCTCGATCATCGCCGCGTAGTCGGACGTCTTGAACGACCGCGCCGCCACCAGCATCTTCACCCCGGCCTGGTTCAGCACGAACTCCAGCTCGTGCGACCGGTAGGCGGGGTTGATGTTGACCAGCACCACGCCGATCTTCGCCGTCGCGTACTGCAGGAACGTCCACTCGGCACAGTTCGGCGACCAGATCCCCACCCGGTCGCCCTTGCCGATGCCGCGCCCGGTCAGCCCGGCGGCCAGCGCGTCGACCTCGGCGGCCAGCTCGCGGTAGGTCCACCGGCGGCCCGACGCGAACTCCACCAGCGCGTCCCGGTCACCGAACGCGGCCACGGTCCGGTCGAAGTTGTCACCGATCGTGTCACCCAGCAAGGGCACCTCGGAGATACCCGACGCATAACTCGGCACGGCTGGCATGACGCCTCCTCGGACGCTGTCGACACTGACTGTGACCGAGTTTAGAAATCCCGGCTCGTCCCGGACACCCCCTAGAGTGGGTGGCATGCGGCTCTCCATCGTCGACTCGTTCACCGGCGCCCCGTTCGCGGGCAACCCCGCCGGGGTGGTGCTGCTCGACGAGCCTGCCGACCCGGCGTGGATGCAGTCGGTGGCCGCTGAGCTGCGGCACTCGGAGACGGCGTTCGTCGAGGTCACCGCCGACGGCCCCAAGCCGCTGCGCTGGTTCACACCGACGGTCGAGGTGGACCTGTGCGGGCACGCCACCCTCGCCGCCGGGCACGTCCTCGGCGGCGAGCAGGTGTTCACCACCCGCAGCGGCGAGCTGCGCACCCGCGCCGCCGACGGGTGGGTCAGCATGGACTTCCCGAACGACCCGCCGCGCGCCGCGGACGACGACGTCCTCGACGCGCTACCGGGCGTGACGATCGCGGGCGTCGCCCGCGGCAAGTGGGACATCCTGGTCGAGGCCACCGACACCGCCCAGGTCCGCGAGCTGAAGCCGGACCTCGACGTCATCGCCGGGTGGGACGCGCGCTGCGTGATCGTCACCGCGCCCGGCGACCGGGACGACGTCGACTTCGTCAGCCGCGTCTTCGGGCCCGCCGTCGGCGTGCCGGAGGACCCGGTGACCGGTTCGGCGCACTGCCTGCTGGCGCCGTTCTGGGCGGAGAAACTGGGGCGGGTCAAGCTCGTCGGCGAGCAGGCGTCGGAACGCGGCGGGATCGTCCGGGTCCTGGTGAACCGTGATCGGGTGACGCTGTCCGGACAGGCCGTCACCGTAGTCAGTGGGGAGCTGCACGCCTGATGCGCATCATCCTGAACCTGATCTGGCTGGTGTTGGCCGGCTTCTGGATGGCTCTCGCGTACGTGGTGGCGGGGATCATCTGCTGCGTCCTGATCATCACGATCCCGTTCGGCATCGCGTCGTTCCGCATCGCGAACTACGCGCTGTGGCCGTTCGGCCGCACGATCGTCGACCGCCGCGACGCAGGCGTCGGGTCGCTGATCGGCAACGTCATCTGGATCATCTTCGCGGGCATCTGGCTCGCGATCGGACACGTCCTCACCGGGATCGCCCTGTGCGTCACGATCATCGGGATCCCGCTCGGGCTGGCGAACTTCAAGCTGATCCCGGTTTCGCTGATGCCCCTTGGCAAGGCGATCGTGCCGGTCGACCGCGGCACCGAGGCGTACTACCGCCCCTGAGGCCCGACGAGCTCGCGCAGCAACTCGACCAGCTTCTCCTGCTGCTCCCGCCCGAGTGAGACCAGCGGCGAGGCGCGGTCGAGGCGGTCGAGCACGCCGGCCCGCGCGTCGCGCCCGGCGGCCGTCAGCACGATCTCCTTGGCCCGCCGGTCGGTCGGGTGCGGCCTGCGCTGAACCAGGCCCTGCTCCTCGAGCCGGTCGATGACGAACGTCGCGTTCGAGGCCTCGCACGCCATCCGGCTCGCCAGCTCACGTGCCGTGATCGGCTCCGACAACTCGCGCAGGGCGACGACCTGCGTCGGGGTCAGGCCGACCTCCTCGCCGACCCGCCGCACGTGCACGTCCAGCCGTCGCGCGAACTCGTGCACGAGTTTGCACACGTCCCGGTCGATTCCGGCGTCCACCATGATCCCGAGTCTAGCGGCGGTGTTCCGAACTGTGATAGTTCTGACTAGCATTATTACAGTTCGAACCAATGGGGGTTGTCGTGCCGTTGCCCGTCTTCTCGCTGATGCTCGTCGTCTTCGGGCTCACGACCGGCGAGTTCGTGATCGCCGGACTCGTGCCGGACGTCGCAGCCGGCCTGTCCGTGTCCGTCCCGTCGGCCGGCCTGCTCGTCAGCGCCTACGCCGCGGGCATGATCGTGGGCGGCCCCGTCCTCACCGCGCTCACCGCGCGGGTCGGCCGGAAACCGCTGATCACCGGGCTCGTCGTGGTGTCCGTGCTGGGGAACCTGGGATCCGCCCTCGCGCCGGGGTACGCCGTCCTGCTGCTGGCGAGGTTCGTCGCGGGCCTGGTCGTCGCCACGTTCTTCGCGGTCGCGATCGCGACCACGGCGGCGATGGCCCCGCCGGGCCGGCAGCCGAGCATGATCGCGAAGGTCGCGCTGGGCATGAACCTCGGGATCGTCCTCGGCACACCGCTGGGCACGTTCGTGGGGCACCACTTCGGCTGGCGGTCCACCTTCGTCGCGGTCGCGGCGATCACGCTCCTCGCGCTGCTGCTGGTGCTGCGTTCCGTCCCGGCGTTCCCGGCGGCAGGCGCGTCGGCTGCCGGGGAACTGCGGGTCCTCGCCGACCGCGAGGTGCAGCTCGGCATCCTCCTGACCGCGGTGGGGAACCTCGGCGCCGTCACGGTTTTCACCTACATCGCGACGCTGCTCACCGAATTCGGCGGCTTCGCCGCGGACGCCGTGCCGGTACTGCTGCTGGTGTATGGCGCGGGAGCGGTGCTCGGGAACCTGCTCGGCGGGCGGCTGGCTGACCGCGCGCTGATGCCGTCGCTCGCCTGGATGCTGGCCGCGCTCGCTGTCACGTTGCTGCTGTTCTGGATCGCCGGCGACAACCGCGTGGCGGCGGCGATCCTGACGTTCGTGCTCGGCGCACTGGCCTTCGCGATCATCCCCGGCATGCAGACGCGCGTGCTCACCGCCGCGGGAGCCGCGCCCACCCTGGCCATCGCGGTCAACGCGTCCGGCTTCCAGCTCGCCGCGGCCTTCGGCGGGTGGCTGGGCGGGCAGCTGCTGACCGGCGCCGGCGCGGGAGCCCTCTACCCGGCCGCGGCCGCGGTCACGCTGGCGGGTCTGGGCATTGCGCTGGCGATGCTGCGCCGCGACTCAGCCGGCGACCGGCCCCAGCCACTTGGCGCACGCGGCCCGAAGTCCGTCGACCCCCAGTGAGGCCACCCACGCCACGTGACCGTCGGGGCGCACGAGGACGGCCGGCGGGAAGTCGGACGGGCCCTTGGCCACGACGACGTCGAGCCGGTCGCCCCAATCCCGCGCGGCGGCCGCCAGTTCCGGGTCGCCTGCGAGGTCCAGCAGCACCGCCCGGCCCGCGTGCAGCAGCGTGAACAGCCGGGTCGCGCCGTGTTCGGTGACGAGGTCGAGGTCCGGGATTCGCTTTCCCAGCAAGGGATCCGCGTCGCCGAGCGGGTAGCGGACGTCGAGCGCGGTGATCATGCCCGCGAGCGCGGAGTTCACCTCCTCGACCGCGATCTGGCGGGCGAACACCTCCCTCAGGGCGTCGACGTGTGCGCCCGGCCGGCTCAACGCGGTCTGCGCACGGGTGTTGTCCAGGACCCGTTCGCCGACCGGGTGCCGCTCCGCGTGGTAGGTGTCGAGCAGGGCCTCAGGCGCGTGTCCGCGGACGACCGCGGCGAGCTTCCAGCCGAGGTTGACCGCGTCCTGCACACCCGTGTTCAGGCCCTGCCCGCCCGCCGGGAAGTGGATGTGCGCCGCGTCGCCGGCGAGCAGCACGCGGCCGCGCCGGTACTGCTCGGCCTGCCGTGCGGCGTCGCCGTAGCGGGAGATCCAGCGGGGGCTGTGCATGCCGAAGTCGGTGCCCGCGATCTCGATCAGCGACTCGCGCAGCTGCTCGAACGTGACCGGTTCGTCCCGGCCTGCCACATGGTCGTAGCGGGTGGTCATGACCCGGAACCAGCCCGGCTGGAAGCCCAGCACCGAGAAGTCACCGCGCTCGGTGCGGCGCATGAACACCGGCTCGCCGGGCGGGTCGGCCAGCTCGACGTCGCCGAGCAGCGCGGTCAGGGTCGCGGGCGTGCCGGGGAAGCCGATGCCGGCGAGCTTGCGGACGGCGCTGCGCCCGCCGTCGCAGCCGACCAGGTAGGCCGCCTCGATGGTGGAACCGTCCGCCAGCGCCACCTCGACGCCGGTCGCGTCCTGCCGGAACCCGCTCACCGCGGACGACCACCGCACCCGCACGCCCAGCTCGGCGGCCCACTGCTCCAGCAGCCGCTCGACGTCGGCCTGCAACAGGTTCAGCAGGAACGGGTACCGGGTCGGCAGGCGGTGGAAGTCCAGCCACAGCCCCGAAAAGTGGCCCACCTGCATCGGACGGCCCGCCGCGAGGAACCGGTCGACGACGCCTCGCTGGTCCAGCACCTCGAGAGTGCGCGCGTGCAACCCGCCCGCGCGCGATTCACCGCTGCGGCCGGGCAGGCGGTCCAGCACGGTCACCTCTACCCCGGCCAGCCGCAGTTCACAGGCGAGCATCAAACCGGTCGGCCCGCCGCCGGCGATCACCACGTTCTCTAACATGATTAGAGAGTTCCCTAACTCTGTTAGAGTGTCAAGCCATGGCGATCAATCCCGAGGTCATCGCGCGGACGGCACTGCGACTGCTCACCGACGTCGGCCTCGACGGGCTCACGATGCGGGTGGTCGCGACGGAACTCGGCGTGCGCGCGCCGACCCTGTACTGGCACGTGAAGAACAAGCAGGAACTACTGGATGCGATGGCCACCGCGATGTACATCGAAGCCACCGGCGGGCTCGAAGCGCCGGGCGCCGGGGTGTCCTGGGAGGACTGGCTGGCCGACGGCGCCCGCCGCCTGCGGCGCACGATGCTGCGCTACCGCGACGGCGCGCGCGTCCTGGCCGGCACGAACACCACGCACCCCGGGCTGTTCCGCACGGTCGAACTCACGCTGCGCACACTGCGGGACGCGGGTTTCTCGGTGGCGGACGCGGCGGAGGGCTACCCCGCGCTGCTGCACTACACGATCGGCTTCACGATCGAGGAACAAGCACGCACGGGCACCGCCTACGGTGAAGACAACCCGTACGAACCGGGCCGCCTGGAGCGATCCATCGACCGCGAACAATTCCCGCTCACCGCGAGCGTCGTCGGCCGCCTCTTCGCTCAGGACACCGACGCCGCCTTCGAAGCCGGACTGCGCGTCATCCTGACCGGCCTGCGCACCACGTACCTGCGCTAGTCGCCCATGAACCACAGGTAGCCGCCGGGCGTGGCCGCGCACGCTTCGAGCATCCCGGCGAGATCGGTCAGCGCGGCTCGGGCCGAGTCGTCCGCGCAGTCCCGCAGCAGCGCGGCAACCTGCGGCAGCGCCGCCTCCGCTTCCTGCTCGTTGAACATCGTGTCGCCGTACGGGTCGACCAGCGCGAGCCTGCCCGTCCGGACGCCGTCCAGCACCCGGGCCAGCGCCTCACCGTGCTCGTAGGACCCGCGCACCAGCGACGAGCCGTCGCGTACGGGACGGCCGGCGTGGAGTTCCAGCTCCACCCCCACCGCTCAGTCCTCGGGCTTCCACGGCAGCGGCACCACCAGGCAGGGCCCGCCGACGAACAGCCCGCCGTCGATGCCCAGCACCTTGCCACCGGCGTACAGGTACGGCGCCTCGATCTGGCTGGGGTGGATGCCGAGCTGGTCGGCGATCACGCTGTGCCCGTGCACGACCCGCTCGCCGCCGAGCTGCTCCAGCAGGTAGTCGGCGATGTCCGGGCCGTGCGGGCCGCGGAAGGCGTAGCGCGTCGTCATGCGGCGCCACACGTCCCACCACTCCACCAGATCGTCGCCGACCAGGATCTCGCGCACGGTGGTGTTGATGTCCTCCGCGTCGTCGCCCCAGTCGAGGTATTCGACGGTGTCCGAGTGCATCAGCAGGTGGCCCGCCGCGTGCGCGATCAGCGGACGGCTGGTCAGCCACTCGACGTGCTCGTCGGTCAGCGCGTCCTGATCGGACAGCTGCCCGCCGTTGATCTCCCAGCTGCGGGCGAAGCTGCGCGGCCCGAAGTCGGACGGCACCTCGGTGTCGCCGAAGCGGTGCATGCCCAGCAGCAGGATCTCGTGGTTGCCCAGCAACGTCCTCGTCGACCCGCCTGCCTCGGCGGCCTGCCGGTGCAGCCGCATCACCAGGTCGATCACGCCGATCCCGTCCGGGCCCCGGTCGACGAAGTCGCCGAGGAACCACAGGTGCGCGTCCCCGCCGGACCAGTCGCCGGACTCGTCGACCAGCCCCGCCCGCCGCAGCGCTGCCACCAGCGGTTCCCGGTGCCCGTGCACGTCGCCGACGACGTAGGTGCGCTGGTGGTCACTCATCCCTCGACGATAGGCGGTTGCCGCAGGTCAGGTGAGCACCGCCCCGTCCCCGAACGGGTCCTGCGTGCGGCCGACCAGGTCCGCGATCGAGTCGAGCACCAGCGTCGGCCGGTACGGGTACCGCTCGGCCGACTCCTTGGTGGAGATGCCGGTGAGCACCAGGATCGTCTGCAACCCGGCCTCGATGCCCGAGTGCACGTCGGTGTCCATCCGGTCGCCGATCATGATCGTGCCCTCGGAGTGCGCGCCGAGGCTCCGCAATGCCGACCGCATCATCAGCGGGTTCGGCTTACCCACGAAGTACGGCTGCCGCCCGGTGGCCCGCTCGATGAGGGCCGCTATCGAACCGGTGGCAGGCAGGCTGCCCTCCAGGCTCGGCCCGGTGGCGTCCGGGTTGGTGGCGATGAACTTCGCACCGGCCTCGATGAGCCGGATGGCGCGGGTGATCGCGGTGAAGCTGTACGTGCGCGTCTCGCCCAGCACCACGTAGTCCGGGTCGCGGTCGGTGAGCACGTACCCGGCCTCGTGCAGCGCCGTGGTCAGCCCGGCCTCGCCGATGACGAACGCCGACCCGCCCGGCCGCTGGCTGTGCAGGAACTTCGCGGTCGCCAGCGCGGAGGTCCAGATGCGCTCCTCCGGCACGTCCAGCCCGGTGCGCAGCAGCCGGGCCCGCAGGTCCCGCGGGGTGTAGATGGAGTTGTTGGTCAGCACCAGGAACGGGGTGTCGTTGGCCCGCAGTTCGGCGAGGAACTCGTCGGCGCCGGGCACCAGGTGCTCCTCGTGCACCAGCACGCCGTCCATGTCGGTCAGATACGTCCAACGGCTCATGCCTGAAGACTAGCCGGGTGAACCGTGACCGCGGTGGCCTTGATCGCGAGCCGCACCGGCGCACCCGGCTCCAGGCGCAGGTCGGCGACCGCGGCCGGGGTGAGGTCGGCGGACAGGCCGGCCGCCCAGCCCTCACCGGCGGCCCGGACCCGGATCACCGGTCCGTGTGGTTCGAGGGCGCCGACGACGGCCCCGATCGTGTTGCGCGGGCTGCCCGGATGCCCGTCCTCCGCCGGGTACACCGACACCGCGCTCGGCTCGAACACCGCGACCGCCGGTTCGCCGGTGACCGCGTCCGGCGACAGGATCCCGGCGACCAGGCCGCCGTCCGCGGTCCGCAGTCCCTCGGCGACCGCGGTGCCCGGCACCAGGTTGAGCCCGGCGATCCGCGCCGTGAACGCCGTTCGGGGCGCGGCCAGCACTTCCCGGGTGGGGCCGCGTTCGACGACCCGGCCCGCGGCCAGCACCACGACGTGGTCGGCCAGCGCCAGCGCGTCCAGCGGATCGTGGGTGACCAGCACCGTCGCGCGGTGCGGATCGGCGGCCAGCACCCGCCGCAGCAGGCCGCGGATGGCCGGGGCGGCGTCCACGTCGAGCGCCGCGAGCGGCTCGTCGAGCAGCAGCAGGTCCGGGTTCCCGGCGAGCGCCCTGGCGACCGCGACGCGCTGCGCCTGACCACCGGAGAGCTGCGTGGGCTTGCGCTCGGCGAACTCGGCGGCGTCCACCTCGGCCAGCCAGCGCCGGGCGATCTCCCGCGACTCGGCGCGCCCCGCCCCCTTGGACCGCGGCGAGAACGCCACGTTGTCCACAACGGACAGGTGCGGGAAGAGCAGCGCGTCCTGCGACAGCAGGCCGACGGCCCGGTCGTGTGCGGGCAGGTCGTGCAACTCCCGCCCGCCGAGGGTGATCACCGCCCGGTCCGGCCGGAACAGCCCGGCGAGGCACCCCAGGATGCTCGACTTGCCGGAGCCGTTCGGGCCCAGGATCGCCAGCACGCTCCCGGCGGGCACGTCGAACTCCGCGGACAACGCGAAGGTGCCGCGAGTCAGCTCGATCTCGGCGTGCAGGCTCACCGGGCGGTCCCCTCCAGCGCGCGCGGCCGGGCGACCGCGATGACCACGACCGCGACGACGATCAGCAGCAGCGCCAGCGCGACCGCACTGTCCACATCGGCCTCGGCCTGCACGTAGACCTCCAGCGGCAGCGTCCTCGTCACGCCTTCGTAACTACCCGCGAACGTGATGGTCGCGCCGAACTCGCCGAGCGCGCGGGCGAAGCTGAGCACCGCCCCCGAGCCGAGCGCGGGCAGCAGCAACGGCAGCGTGACCCGCCGGAACACCGTCCACGGGCGCGCGCCCAGCGTCGAGGCGATCTGCTCGTAGCGGTCGCCGCCGCTGCGCAGCGCGCCCTCCAGGCTCACCACGAGGAACGGCATCGCGACGAAGGTCTGGGCGATGATCACCGCCGCGGTGGTGAACGGGACCTGCACCCCGGCCGTGACGCCCAGCAGGTAGCCGAGGAACCCCTTGCGGCCGAGCAGGTACAGCAGCGCGAGCCCGCCGACGACCGGCGGCAGGACCAGCGGCAACAGCACGACCGCGCGCAGCACCCGGATCCCGCGGACGGTCGACCGGGCGAGCACGACCGCCAGCGGCACGCCGAGCGCGATGCACGCGAGCGTCGACACGGCCGCGGTCTCCAGCGACAACCGCAGCGCGGTGAGGGCGGCGTCGCTGACGATCAGCTCCGGGACGCGCCGGAGATCGGTCCGCACGAGCAGGCCGACCACCGGCAGCACGACGAGCGCGAGGGCGAGCGTCGCGGGCACCCACAGAACCCACGGCACCCGCCGGGTCCTACGGAGCGCCAAAACCGGCCTTCTGCAGCTCGGCCCTGCCCTGCTCGCCCAGCACGAACTCGACCCACTGCTTCGCGAGACCGGCCTGCGGAGCGTCCTTGACGACGGCGATCGGGTAGGAGTTGACCGCCTGCGCCGACTCCGGGAAGTCGACCTGGCCGACCTTGCCCGCGGCGCTCGCGGCGTCGGTGACGTAGACCAGGCCGGCGTCCGCGTCCCCGGTCTGCACCTTGTTCAGGACCTGCTTGACGTCCTGCTCCTCACTGGCCGGCCGCAGCGTGACCCCGGTGCCCCGCTCGACCTTCTCCGCCGCGGAGCCGCACGGCACCTGCGGGGCGCAGACGATGACGGTCAGCCCGCCCCGCGCGAGGTCGGCGAATCCCGTGATGCCCTTCGGGTTGCCCGGCGCGACGGCGATGGTCAGCCGGTTCGTCGCGAACACCGACGGCGCGCCGTCGACCACCCCGGCCTGCACGGCCTTGTCCATGTTGGCCTGGTCGGCCGAGGCGAACACGTCCGCCCGCGCGCCGTTCGACAGCTGCTGCACCAGCGCGGACGAGCCGGCGAAGTTGAACTTGACCTCGGTGCCCGGGTGCGCCGATTCGAAAGACGTCTTCAGCGCGGTGAACGACTCGGTGAGCGAGGCGGCGGCGAACACCGTCAGCGTCTCGCTCCCGCTCCCGCCCGACGACGACCCGCAGCCGCTGATCATCAGCGCGGCCGCGGCCACGAGGGCGCCCAGCTTCCTCAACTCTGTCCTCCCGGAGTCTCGACGACCACAGTGGTCGCCTTCACCACCGCAACGGCCAGCGATCCGGGCTTCAGATCCAGCTCCCGCACCGCCTCGGCGCTCATCAGCGACACCACGCGGAACGGCCCGCACTGCAGCTCGACCTGCGCCATCACCTTGTCCACGACCACGTCGGTGACCAGGCCGACGAACCGGTTGCGGGCGGAGCGCCCGACGCCGGACGGGTCGTTGGGGCGGGCGGCCTGCTCACGCGCGAAGGCGGCGAGCTCCGCGCCGTCGACGACCTTGCGGCCGGCGCCGTCGGTGGTGGCGGTCAGCTGCCCGCCCCGCACCCAGCGCCGGACGGTGTCGTCGCTGACGCCGAGCAGTTCGGCGGCTTCGGACAACCGGAATTGCGGCATGGAGGCGAGATTACTTCCGCAATTGCGGAAAAGCTACGGGTTGTCCCCGAGAACGTCCGCACGCAACAGGTCGAGCAGTTCGTTCTGGTACCGCTCGATCGCGTCGCGTTCGGCCGGGCTGAACTTCTCCAGCACCTTCTCGGTGATCACGAGCGCCGACTCGAACAGCGGCGCGATCTTCTCCTCGTCCAGCGGCAGCACCTCGACCAGGACCTTGCGGCGGTCCCGGACGTCCCGCACGCGGCGCACGAAACCCGCGCGCTCCAAGCGGTCGATCACACCGGTCACGGCGCCGGTGGACAGGCCGGTGAGCTTGGCGATCTCCCCCGCGGTCAGCGGCCCCTCGGCACGCGCGGCCAGGTCGAGGGCCTTGTGGTCGGTGGCGGACAACCCCAGCTTCTCGGCGATCTGGGCGTGCCGGAGGACGGCGAGGGTGCTCGATTCCCGGCCGATCTCGGCGAAGCGGGCGAGCACGTCGCCGGGCACCGGGTACCTTTTTTCCTCCGGCATCCGGCGCGTCCCTTCCCAAGTGGTCTTCGCAGTTGAAACACTCTGCTACCGAGACATTCTAGTGAGGATCCACGGTCCGGTCGGCGGGTTAGGCTGGTGTCAATGAGTGCGGTAGATCTCGGGCTCCCCCGCGTGCCGGGCACACGCGGAACCACGCAGCCCCGCCCTGACAACCCCGCCCTCGTCGACACGTTCGGCCGCGTCGCGACGGATCTGCGCGTGTCGCTGACCGACCGCTGCAACCTCCGCTGCACGTACTGCATGCCGGCCGAGGGCCTGCCATGGCTGCCCGGTGACGACGTGCTCACCGACAGCGAGCTGCTGCGCCTGCTGCGGATAGCGGTCGAGCGTCTCGGCATCACCGACATCCGGCTCACCGGCGGCGAACCGCTGCTGCGGCCAGGGCTCGAGCACCTGGTCGCGGAGATCACCGCGCTGCGCCCGCGGCCCCGGCTTTCCATGACCACCAACGGGATCGGGCTCGCCAAGCGCGCCCGCGCGTTCGCCGAGGCGGGCCTGGACCGGATCAACATCTCGCTCGACACCGTCGATCCCGAGACGTTCGTGCGGATCACCCGGCGCGACCGGCTGAGCCACGTGCTGGACGGCCTCGCCGCCGCCCGCGACGCGGGGCTGGACCCGGTGAAGGTGAACGCGGTGCTGCTGCGCGGGATCAACGAGCACGAGGCGGCGCCGTTGCTGCGGTTCTGCCTCGACCACGGCTACCACCTGCGGTTCATCGAGCAGATGCCGCTGGACGCCCAGCACGGCTGGAACCGCGCCGACATGGTCACCGCGGAGGAGATCTTTTCCTTGCTCAGCAAGGAGTTCACGCTCTCCCCGAGCCCGGAGGCGCGCGGCGGGGCGCCGGCGGAGCGCTGGCTCGTCGACGGCGGCCCCGGCGACGTCGGGATCATCGCGTCGGTCACGCGCCCGTTCTGCGCGGCTTGCGAACGCACCCGCCTGACGGCCGACGGGGCCGTGCGGTCGTGCCTGTTCAGCAACGACGAGACGGATCTGCGTGCACTGCTGCGCGGCGGGGCGGACGACGAGGCGATCGCCCAGGCCTGGCGCACGACCATGTGGGGCAAGCTCGCCGGCCACGAGATCAACGACGCCGGCTTCGCCCAGCCGATCCGGCCGATGAGCGCGATCGGGGGATAGATCTTGACCGTGAGCGTCCTGGTGCGCTATTTCGCGTCCGCGCGCGCGGCCGCGGGCGTGGAAGAAGAGGTACTCCAGCTTCCTGCCGGCGCCTCGGTCGCCGAGGCCGTCGTCGCTCTCCGTGATCTTCATCCGGAGACCCTCCCGCGGATCCTCCAGGCGGCCAGCTTCCTCGTCGACGGGGTGGCCGTCCGCGACCGTTCGCGACCCCTCCCGGAGGGGGCCGAACTGGACGTCCTGCCGCCCTTCGCGGGCGGTTGAACGGGGTTCACGATTGGCCCAACCGTGCCAGAACGACGTGATCCAGACCTCACGATCGGTGAAATATCTCGACTTGGAAACGGCCAGGTAACGGCGCGCTGACCAGGCGAAACGATGAGATCGGCATAGGTTGCGCGATGTTACTGTGATGTAGGACACACCTCGAATAATTTCCGATCACGCTCGCCGTTACGTACCGTCGCTTTTCGGCTGGCCCCGACCGGCCACGGCAACACCGGGATTCCGAGCGCCAAACCCTGTCCGGCGGAATCCCGGACCAAACCCCGAGCGAAAGAAGGTTTTCCGGACAGGGACGGAGAGGGTCGGACCCGAGCGGTTTTCGCGAAGGCCCGATTGGCTCGCCCGGACCCCGCCGGGTGGAGCAGGACCCGTGAGGGTTCGCCTCGCAGCTTCGGCCCGTCGGTGCGAAAGCCGAGTTGATGGAATGTCCTACCGAGGCAAGCACCGCAAGATGTCCCCCGCCGCTCGCAACATCGCTCGCGTCGCTGTCGCGGGCCTCGCGGTCGGCACCCCGCTGGCGATCGCCGCGACCCCCGCGCAGGCCGCCAGCGTCAACTGGGACGCCATCGCGCAGTGCGAGAGCGGTGGCAACTGGAGCACCAACACCGGCAACGGCTACTACGGTGGTCTGCAGTTCTCCGCCAGCACCTGGAAGGCCTACGGCGGCACCGGCAGCGCGGCGAACGCTTCCCGCGAGGAGCAGATCGCTGTCGCCGAGCGCGTCCTGCAGGGCCAGGGCATCGGCGCCTGGCCGGTCTGCGGCAAGAAGGCCGGTTCTTCGGCGAGCTACAAGGGCAAGAACACCCAGGGCTCGACCCAGAAGAAGGCCACCACGCCGAAGAAGTCCACCGCTCCGAAGAGCACGCCGAAGAAGAGCACCCCGGCTCCGGCCGTGAGCGTTCCGACCTCCAACCCGAACGGTGACTACACCGTGGTGGCCGGCGACACGCTGTCCGGGATCGCCAAGAAGTTCAACGTCGAGGGCGGCTACCAGAAGCTCCAGGAGCTGAACTCGCAGTACATCTCGAACCCGAACCTGATCCTGGTCGGGCAGAAGATCGCCACGAAGTGACACTGGGGGTGTCCGGCAGCCCCACCGCAATCCCCCGGGTGGTGGGGCGCCGGCGCCCTGGCGGTTCGGGTTACGCCCGTGCCGCCGGCGTCAGGGCGAGTTGACCCACTCGTCCGTGCCATCGGTGAAGTGCTGGTGCTTCCACACCGGCAACTGGGCCTTCACCTCGTCGACCAGTTCGGCGCAGGTGGCGAAGGCCTCGGCCCGGTGGTCGGCGGACACGGCGCAGGCGAGCGCCACGTCCCCGATCTCCAGTGCCCCGATCCGGTGGCTGACGGCGATCGTCCGCACTCCGCTGCGGCGGCCGGCGACCTGAGCGACCACGCGGGCCAGCACGTCGCCCGCGCTCGGGTGCCCCTCGTAGAACAGGGACTTCACGCCCTTGCCGCCGTCGTGGTCGCGGACGACGCCACCGAAGGTCACCACCGCTCCGGCGGACTGGTCGTCCACGAGGGCCGCGTGCTCCTCGACGGACAACGGTTGATCGGTCACCTCGGCCCGCGCGATGTGCGCGGTCGCCTGGGTGACCGTCTGCGTTTCCGGGGTCTTCGTAGCGGGTGTTTCGGTGGCCGGGCGCGGGTGGTCGCCGCCCGCGAGCTGGTCGACGGCGTGCGTGAGCACCCCGTCGAGCACGCCGAGCCCGTCCTTCACCCCGCCGCGTGACCCGGGCAGGTTCACGACGAGGGTCCGGCCGGCGACACCGGCCACGCCGCGGGACAGCACCGCGGTCGGCACCTTCGGCAGCCCGGCGGACCGGATCGCCTCCGCGAGGCCCGGCAGCTGGTGGTCCAGCAGCGGCGCGGTGACGTCCGGGGTGCGGTCGGTGGGCGAGATCCCGGTGCCGCCGGTCGTGATGACCACGTGCACGTCGTCGTCGAGCGCCTCGCGCAGTGCCTGGGCGACCGGGTCGCCGTCGGGCACCACCCGTGGTTCCGGCACGTCGAACCCGCGCTCGGCCAGCCAGGCGGCGATCACCGGGCCGGTGTGGTCGGCATAGACACCCGCCGAGGCCCGGTTCGACGCGACGATCACCCGCGCGGTGCGCTTGTCGTTGCTCATGGCCGCTCCCACACGCCGGACTTGCCGCCGAGCTTGCGCTCCAAACGGACCCCGTCCAAGGTGGCTGCGGGGTCGACGGCCTTGATCATGTCGTGCACGGTGAGCCCCGCGACGGCGACGGCGGTCAGCGCCTCCATCTCGACCCCGGTGCGATCGGTGGTCTTGACGGTCGCCGTGATGCGCACTTCGGCGGGCCCGAGGTCGAACTCGACCTTGACGCCGGACAGGGCGATCTGGTGGCAGAGCGGGATCAGGTCCGGCACCTTCTTGGCACCCATGATCCCGGCGATGCGCGCGGTCGCGAGGGCGTCGCCCTTGGGCAGCCCGTCCCGCGACAGCAGATCGACCACCTCGGCCGTGGTGTGCACGACCCCCGTGGCGACGGCCGTCCGAGCGGTGGCCTGCTTGCCGGAGACGTCGACCATCCGGGCAGCGCCCTTCTCGTCGACGTGGCTCAGTTCACTCACGAAGACAAGGCTAATCGCCGAGCACCGCCCACCCGGTGAAGGGGCACACGAGCCACCGCGGCCCGCCTCCACTCCGCAGGACCGACCGGGCGTCCCACCTTCAGCAGCGCCCCCCGATCCGCGTCGGCGCCCGACCGGGCCAGGGGCCGACCCCAGGCCGCCCGCCGTCACCGGGCCAGACCGGACAGACCCGCCGCAGGCCACGCCCCCCCCCGATCCCGCGGTGCGCCACCCGCACGGACAGGCCTTCTACCGGCTCGCCAGCCGCGCCGCACCACCCGATGCGCCCGCACCGCCACCCAGCGCCGCACCCCACTCGACGTGGCCGAAATCCACCCGCCGCGCCACCGGCCTGCGCCGCACCACCCGATCCGCCCGCACCGCCACCCAGCGCCGCACCACCCGACGTGGCCGCAAATGCACCCGCCGCGCTACCTCGCCCGCGCCGCACCAATACGCCCGCACCGCCACCCCACTCGGCGAAGCCGAGCTGGCGCATCTCGGCCACGCCATCTCGACTCGCCGCCACCCGGCCACACCATCTCGGCCTGCCGCCACCCGGCCACACCATCTCGGCCCGCCGCCACCCGGCCACACCATCTCGGCCCGCCGCCACCCGGCCTGGCCGGGTGGCGGCGGGGCCGTGCCGGGCGGCGGCGGAGCAAGACCACGCCAGGCAGCGGCAGGGCCAGGCCAGGCAGCCGGCCCACCGGCCTGCCACACAACCCGGCCTGCCCGCCGACAGAGCCGTCAGGCCGGCTGCGTCCCGACCCGCCCGGACGGCCCCGCCAGGCCGGCTGCATCCCGACCCGCCCCGGCGGCCCCGCCAGGCCGGCCACACAACCCGCCCCGCCCCGGCGGCCCCGCCAGGCCGGGCTGCATCCCGGCCCGCCCGGCGGCCGTCAGGCCGGCTGCGTGGGCTGGTTGATGCGGATCGCGTTGCCGAAGGGGTCCCGCAGGCCGCAGTCGATGCCGTACGGGCGTTCCATCGGCTCCTGCGTGAACTCCACGCCCTTCGCCAGCAGTTCCTCGTACGTTTTGCGGCAGTCGTCCGTCGTCAGGCCGATCCAGCCGCCCGTCGCGCCCTTCGCGAGCAGCTCGCGCACCTGCTCGGCGGTCCCCTCGTCCATAGCGGGCGGGCCGGGCTTCTCCAGGAGGATCTCGCGCCCGGGCTCGCCGGGCACGCACACCGTCAGCCACCGCATGAAGCCGAGGTCCTGGTCGACCTTCACCTCGAGCCCGAGCTTCCCCACGTAGAAGTCGAGCGCCTCGTCCTGGTCGGTCACGAAGATCTGGGAGAGAGTGATCGCGTTGAACATGACCGCAACGCTAATCAGCGGGCCCGCGCCTGGCTTCTCCGAAACTGCTCGGCCGCGTCCAAGCCATCGCGAAACACGTGGGCGCCGCCACCGCCCCGGCGCCGGCGGCCCGGTACTCCGACGGCGACTGCCCCACGATGTCGCGGAACGTCCGGCTGAACGTGCCCAGGCTCGTGAACCCCACGGCGAGGCAGATGTCGGTGATGCTGCGATCGCTCTCCCGCAGCATGAACATCGACCGCTCGACCCGCCGCCGCTGCAGGTACCGGTGCGGCGTCTCCCCGAAGGTGGCCCGGAAGGTGCGGATGAAGTGCGCCTCCGAGACGTGCACCATCCGGGCCAGGGCCGCGACGTCGAGGGGCTGCGCGTAAGCGCGGTCCATCGCGTCGCGGGCCCGCAGCATCCGCCGGTTCGACTCCTCGACGGCGCGGCTCATCAGCTCGTGGCGCCGGACTTCCGGGCCGCCGCCTTGACCGCCTCCGCGACGGCCGGGGCCACCGCCGAGTCGAACACGCTCGGCACGATGTAGGAGGCGTTGAGCCGGTCGTCCACCACGTCGGCGATCGCGTTCGCGGCCGCGAGCAGCATCTCGTCGGTGATCTCGTGCGCCTGCGCGTCCAGCAGACCGCGGAACACGCCGGGGAACGCGAGCACGTTGTTGATCTGGTTCGGGTAGTCGCTGCGCCCGGTGGCCACGACCGCCGCGTGCTTCTGCGCCTCGAGCGGGTCGATCTCCGGGTCCGGGTTGGCCAGCGCGAACACCACCGCGTTCGGCGCCATCGTCGCGACCTGCTCGGCCCCGAACAGGTTCGGCGCGGACACACCGATGAACACGTCGGCGCCGACGAGCGCGTCGTGCAACGTGCCGGACACGTTGTCCTTGTTCGTGTTCTCCGCGAGCCACCGCAGGTTCTCGTCCAAATCGGACCGGCCGAGGTGGACGATGCCGTTGATGTCGGCGGCGATGATGTCGCCCGGCTTCTTGTGCATGAGCAGCCGCATGATCGCCGAGCCGGCCGCGCCCGCGCCGCTCACCACGATCTTGCAGTCCTCGATCTCCTTGCCGACCACCCGCAGCGCGTTGCGCAGGGCGGCGACCACGACGATCGCGGTGCCGTGCTGGTCGTCGTGGAACACCGGGATGTCGAGCTGCTCACGCAGCCGCTTCTCGATCTCGAAGCAGCGCGGCGCGGCGATGTCCTCGAGGTTGATGCCCGCGTACACCGGCGCGAGCGCCTTGACGATCTTGATGATCTCCTCGGTGTCCTGGGTGTCCAGGCACACCGGCCACGCGTCGACGTCGGCGAACTTCTTGAACAGCGCCGCCTTGCCCTCCATCACCGGCAGGGCCGCGGCCGGGCCGATGTTGCCGAGCCCGAGGACGGCCGAACCGTCGGTGACGACCGCGACCGTGTTGCGCTTGATCGTCAGGCGGCGCGCGTCGGCCGGGTTGGCCGCGATCGCCTGGCACACCCGCGCCACCCCCGGCGTGTACGCGCGGGAGAGGTCGTCACGGTTGCGGAGCTGGACCTTCGGCGACACCGACAGCTTGCCGCCGAGGTGCATGAGGAAGGTGCGGTCGGAGACCTTGCGCACGCGCACGCCGGGCAGCGCGTCGAGGGCCTCGGTGACGACCTCGACGTGGTCGGCGTTGGAGACGTTCGCCGTGATGTCCACGACGATCGCGTCGGAGTGGGACTCGACCACGTCGAACGCGGTCAGCACGCCGCCGACCCGGCCCACCGCCGAGGTGAGGTCGCCCGCGGCGCTCGCCGACGGCGGCGCCTCGACACGAACGGTGATCGAATACCCGGGGCCGGGAACCGGCACGGCAGTAACCCCCTGCTGTCTACTTGTTGATCTCGGTCTCGGGGTGCACGTACGGCACGGTCTCGAGGGGGAACGTCACGTTCCCGAACGGCGACAGCGCGCCCTGGCGGTCCGCCGAGAGCTCGGTGACCGGGTGCTCGCCGTCCGGCAGATGCGGCCAGGTGGGGTCGATACGACCGCTCTTCTTGTCCTTGTCGCCCTTCGCCACTTCATCCTCCAGTACTCGGCACCTACGGTCCCCAGTTTGCCTCACAGCCGCCCGAACACGATGGTCAGGGCGGGTATCCTCGATGTGATGCCCGCGACCTCCCTTGCGGACTGGCTGCGGTCCGCGTCCGACGACGAGCTGGGCGCGCTCCTGCAGGCCAGGCGCGACCTGGCGACCCCGCCACCGTCCGACAGCACAGTGCTGGCCACCCGCGCCGGCACGGCCGGATCGGTCGCCAGAGCGATGGAGGACCTGGACACGTTCACCCTCTCCGTGCTCGATGCGCTGCTGGTCGCCGACGCGGACACCGAAGCCGTCCCGCTGGCCGCGATCACCGAGCTGGTCGGCGCAGACGTCCGGCCGGCCGTCGACCGGCTGCGGTCACGGGTGCTGGCCTGGGGCGACGACGACGCGGTCCGCGTCGTCCCCGCCGCGCGCGAGCTGGCCGGGCCGTTCCCGGCCGGGCTCGGCGCGTCCGCACCCGGGCTGGACGTCGAGTCCGCGCTCGCCGAGGTCGGTGACGACGAACGCGGGCTGCTCGGCGCCCTCGCCGCCGGCCCGCCCATCGGGCGTACCCGGGACGCGGCGGCCGAACCGTCGCTGGCCGCGGAGGCGAAGCCGGTGCAGAAGCTGCTCGCCCGCGGGCTGCTGCTGCGGCGCGACGACGAGACGGTCGAACTGCCCCGCGAGGTGGCGATCGCCCTGCGCGGCGGCCGGATCTGCTCGCCGAAGGCGCTGCGCGAGCCGGAGCTGCCGACGATGCCGCACCAGCAGTCCACAGTGGACGAGGCGGCCGCCGGTGAGGCGATGGAGTTCCTGCGGCAGACCGAATCGCTGCTGACGCAGTGGTCGGAGCAGCCGCCGCCGGTGCTGAAGTCCGGCGGTCTCGGGGTGCGGGAGCTGCGGAAGCTGGCGCGCGAACTGGACACCGACGACACCCGCGCCACGCTGCTCGCCGAGCTGGCGGCGGCGGCCGGGCTGGTCGCGGACAGCCAGAGCACCAGCCCGGAGTGGGTGCCGACGACACTGGCGGACTCGTGGCTGGCGTCCGAGCCGGCGCAGCGGTGGGTCATCCTCGCCGAGGCGTGGCTGGACCTGCCGCGGCTGCCTGCGCTGGCCGGTCAGCGCGACGCCAAGGACAAGCCGATCGTGCCGCTGTCCGACGAGTTGCGGCGGCCGCTGGCGCCGTCGGTGCGGCGGCGGGTGCTGGGCACGCTGGCCGAGCTGCCGCGTGGCGCGGGTGTGCACGGCGCGGACGACCTGGTCGAGCTGCTCGCGTGGCGGGCGCCGCGGCGTGGCGGGCGGCTGCGGGACGAGACGGTGCGGTGGACGTTCGCCGAGGCGTCCGCGCTGGGCGTGATCGCGCTCGGAGCGCTGACGACGGCGGGCGGCGCGCTGCTGGCCGGTGATCGCGCGGGCGCGCTGAACGCGGTGTACGACGCGATGCCGAAGCCGATCGGGTACGTGCTGGTGCAGGCCGATCTGACGGTGGTCGCGCCGGGGCCGCTGGAGATGGACCTGGCGACGGAGATCGCCGCGGTGGCCGATGTGGAGTCCGCCGGGCACGCGACGGTCTACCGGATCACGGAGGCGTCGGTGCGGCGGGCGCTGGACACCGGTCGGACCGCCGACGAGCTGCACGAGCTGTTCCGGAAGCGGTCGGCCACCGAGGTGCCGCAGTCGCTGACGTACTTGATCGACGACGTGGCGCGGCGGCACGGCAGGCTGCGCGGCGGGGCGGCCGGGTCGTTCCTGCGGTGTGACGACGAGGTGCTGCTCGCGGAGGTGATGGGCAACTCCGTGTCGGGCGAGTACGAGCTGCGCCGGATCGCGCCGACGGTGCTGGTCAGCCCGTACCCGCTGGCCGAGGTGCTGGACGGGCTGCGGGCGGCTGGTTTCGCGCCGGCGGCCGAGGGACCGGACGGGCGGGTGGTGGACCTGCGCCCGTCCGGTAGGAGGATCCCGGCGCGCCCCCGCACGGCGCGGCGGGTGGTGCCCGAGCCGACCGGGTTGACCGGCGAGCAGGCCGCGTCGGTGGTCGCGCACATCCGGGCGGGCGACCGAGCCGCGGCGAGCCGCAAGGGCGCGGCGGTGCGCCTCCCGGGCGGCGGCGGAGGCTCCGACACCTCGGCGACGATGGCCCTGCTGGCGCGGGCGCACCGCGAGCAGCGGGAGGTCTGGATCGGCTTCGTGGACGCCCACGGAACGGCCAGCCAGCGGATCGTGACGCCGACCCACGTGGGCGGCGGGGTGCTGATCGGCCGCGATGATGAGCGGTACCCCCTGCACCGCATCACTTCGGCCGCGCTGGTGGACGACTGATCCTGTTGGGGTTTGGGGTTCGGCTGGGCCGGGGGCCGGTTTTGGCTGGGTTGAGCGGGTTGGCCTGGGTTGCACGGGTTGGCTGGCTTGAGTGAGTTGGCTGGCTTGAGTGAGTTCGCTGGGTCGAGTGGCTGGCTGGTTTGAGTCGGCGTTTTGGCTGAGGTGCGTGGGTTGGCTGGCTTGAGTGAGTTGGCTGGGTCGAGTGGTTGGCTGGGTTGAGTCGGCGTTTTGGCTGGCTTGAGTGGCTTGGCCGGCGGCCGTTGGGCGGTTTGCGGTCGTACGGGCACGAGGTGTCCAGTCGCCGCTTGACGAGGTGCCCAGTCGTTGCTCTGTCAGCTGCACGCCCGCAGCTCCACGAGGTGCCCAGCCGCGGCTTCACGAAGTGCCCGATCGTCGCTCCGCGAGGCGCCCAAATCGTGGCTCCACGAACTGTCCAGTCATAGCTCCACGAGGTGCTCAGTGGTGCCTCCACTACGTGCCCCGCCACAGCTCCACGAACTGCCCAATCGTCGCTCCACGAACTGCCCAGCCGCACCTCCGCGAACTGCCCAGTCGTAGGTCCACGAAGTGCGCAGCCGCGGCTCTACGAGGTGCACAATCGTGGCTCCACGAACTGGCCAGCCGTGGCTCCACGAAGTGCCCAGCCGCAGCTCCGCGAAGTGCCCAGTCATCGGTTCGCGAGGGGGCCACTCGCAGCAGCGGCGCGAACTGACCAACGGTCGCCGCACCGACTGCCCAGCCGCGGGGGTTATGAAATGCCCACTCGCGGCATCACGATCTGCCCAACGGCGGGCCTCCCGTTCTGCCCAACGGCGGGCCTCCCGTTCTGCCCCTGCAGCGCGCACGAAGGGCATCTCGTACCGGTACGAGATGCCCAATCATGATCATGCGACAGGACCAGTCGTGCCCACACGAGTAGCCGCCTCACCCGGTGGAGCCGACACCGCTCGGGGCTCGATATCCCCAACCATGGTTGCGCGACAGGCCCAGTCGTGCCCACACGAGTAGTCGCCTCACGCGGCGGAGCGGACCACGCTCGGGCTTAGAGGCGTCGCAGGCCCTGGAGCACCCGGTCCATGAACTCGCGCGAGGAGCGGTCCCCAAAGGACAGTCCGGACTGGTGGATCAGCACCATCCCGGCCGCGTCCAGGTCGCTGACCAGCACCTTCACCACGTTGAGCGGCAAGTCGAGGTACGCGGCGATCTCCGCGATCGAGCGGGCCTCCGAACACAGCGCGCAGATCCGCCGGTGCTGAACCCCCGTCACGGCCTGCGGCACGCGCCCCCTGTCGGTGGTCGAGACCAGCGCCTCGAGGGCCAGCTCGTAGTCCGGCCTGGTGCGGCCTCCGGTGCGGGCGTACGGGCGCATCATCATCCGCGTCCGGACCGACGGCTCGGAGCCCCTCGTCTGCGCGGGCGGCACCCCTACCGCGCGGGCGCTCGCAGCAGTCCGAACGCCGACAGCGGCGCCCGCGCCGCTCGTCCAGCCCGGCTCCAGTCCAGTTCGTGCGGCGGCGTCCAAATCGGCGCCGGAGGGCCAGCCGCCACCGGTCTCGGGACCAGGCTGCCAACCGCCGCCCGCCTCCCGACCAGCCTGCCAACCGGCACCGGCCTCGGAACCGGAGGGCCAGCCGCCAGCCTCGGGACCAGGCTGCCAACCGCCGCCAGCCTCCGGACCGGCCTGCCAGCCGGCACCAGCACCAGCACCAGCCTGCCAGCCGCCGCCGGCCTCCAGACCCGCGTCCCGCGCGCCACCGGCAGCAAGGCCCGCATCGGAACCGGCGTGCCGGCCACCAGCGTCGAGCCCCCCGCGCCGGCCAGCGTCAAGACCCGCGTGCCGACCACCAGCCTCAGGACCCTCGTGCCGGCCAGCCTCAGGACCCCGGTGCCGACCGGCCTCAAAACCCGCGCCCCGGCCAGCCTCGACACCCCCATGCCTGCCGGCGCCCGCCCCGCTTCGCGTAGCGGCTCCAGCCAAGCCAGAACCGGCCCGGTAATCAGCATCGGCTGCGGTCGGCCAGCCGGCAGACGTCCGGGAAGCGGCTCGCCCGACGCCGGGCGTCTGCCGCACCGGCGTGCGCACCGGCAGCACCACCGGCTTCTTCGTCAGCACGAACCGCGCCGGTGAGTCGATTCCCTCGCGGTCGGTGCCCTGGTGCAGCCGGTCCCACGCATCCACCGCGGGGCGGCCCGCCCCCTTCGAAAGTCCCCGCATCAGCGCACGCCACCCTGGAGCTGGTTGCGCAGCTCCGGCGTCATCTGCATCCCGACGCGGTCGACCAGCAACGTCATCTCGTACGCCACGGTCCCGATGTCGGAATTGGGCGCGGCCAGCACGGCCAGGCTCGACCCGTCGCTGATCCCCATCAGGAACAGGTACCCGCGCTCCATCTCGACCACGGTCTGGTTCACGTAACCAGCTTCGAAGCACCGCGCGGCACCGGAGGTCAGGCTCACCAGCCCGGAGGCGACCGCGGCCAGCTGGTCGGCCCGGTCCTTCGGCAAGCCCTGCGACCCGGCCAGCAACAGACCGTCGGCGGAGACGACCACGGCGTGCGCCGCGCCCGGGACCCGTCGCACGAAGTCGGTGATCAGCCAGCCGAAGCCGAAGCCGCTCGACTGCTGTGCCGATGCCGTCATGTGCCTCCTCACCGGTCGAGCCTGTTCTGCGATTATTCCGACAGGGTATTGCCGAACCAGGCCCTGGTGGCCTGCCGCCCGGGGTGATCTCACATCGATTCACCCTTCCGGCGGCACGGTTACCCGATCACCCCGGTTGTAACGCGCGGTCCCGGTTGATCGCGTGCTCCACGACCGTGATCAGCACCTGCTTGGCCGACTCCTTCTCCCGCGCGTCGCAGGCGATGATCGGCACCGACTCGGAGATCGTCAGCGCGTGGCGGACGTCCTCGATCTGGTGGTGCAGCAGCCGGTCGAAGCAGTTGATCGCCACGATGTAGGGCAGCTTCCGGTTCTCGAAGAAGTCGATCGAGGGGAATGCGTCCGCCAGCCGCCGGGTGTCGACCAGCACGACCGCGCCGATCGCGCCGACCGCGAGGTCGTCCCACATGAACCAGAACCGGTGCTGCCCCGGGGTACCGAAGACGTACAGCACGAGGTCGTCGCCGAGCGAGAGGCGGCCGAAGTCCATCGCGACCGTCGTCGTCGCCTTGTTGGGCGTGGCGGTCGTGTCGTCCACCGACACGCTGGCCTCGGTCATCACCGCCTCGGTGGTCAGCGGATCGATCTCCGAGACCGCGCCGACCAGGGTCGTCTTGCCCGCACCGAAGCCGCCGGCGACCACGATCTTGGCCGACTGCGTCGGTCCCGTCGCGGCCGACGTGTTCGCGTCGGAGTCAAATTCTCCGAAGCCCACTGAGCACCCTCTCCATGAACTCGATACTGGGACGATCGCCGACGACCGACGTCGTGGAATGGACCAGGACCAGGCCGAGATCGACAGCGTCGCCGATCAGCACCCGCGCGACCCCCAGCGGCATGCGCAGGTACGCCGCCACCTCGGCCACGGAGCGCGTGTCCAGGCACAGTCCGCAGATGGACCGGTGCTCGGGCACCCGCACCCGGTCGAGCATCCGTCCCCGCTCGCTGGTCGAGACGAGTGCTTCGATCGCCAGATCGTAGCTGGGACGTGTCCGCCCGCGCGTGCGGAAGTACGGCCGGACCAGACCGGAGGTCTCCTCCGCCGCCACCGGCGCGGGCACCGGCGGGAAGCTCGGGTGGCTCTCCGCGGCCGGGTTGGGCCGCAGTTCGCCCGCCGGGGCCAGCGGCCCGCCCGAGTCACCGAACAGGTCCGCCGCCGGCCCGGACAGCAACCGGTCGCCGCTGAACTCCGGGTATTCGGTCGCCCCGTAGCCCGGTGGCTCGGGGTCGCTCAGGGTACTGGACCGCTTTTCGCCCGCGGCGGCCCGGCGCAGGCGCCAGGCGCGGTCGACCTTGGCCCGGAACGTGCTCCAGTCCTCGGTCCGCGCCGCCTGCGCCTCGTCCGGCCAGGCGGTTTCGGCGTCGTCGTCCAGCCGTCCCGAGCCCACGCCCGTCGGCTGCCCACCGTCCACTGCAGTCCCTCTCGTGCCCGGCGCGCTCAACCGCGCGCGGCTCCCTGGAGCTGTGCCCGCATCTCGGGCGTCATCTGCTGACCGACCCGATCCACCAGAAGCGTCATTTCGTACACCACGAGGCCGATGTCGCTGTCGGGGGACCCCAGAACCGCGAGGCAGGACCCGTCCGACACCGACATGAGGAAAAGGAAGCCGTTGGCCATCTCGACCACCGTCTGAGCCACGGGCCCGCCCTCGAACACCTTCGACGCGCCCCGTGCCAGGCTGGTCAGCCCCGACGCCACCGCGGCCAGCTGGTCCGCGCGGTCCTTCGGCAGCCCCCGGGACGCGGCGAGCAGCAGCCCGTCCGCCGACACCACGACGGCGTGCGCCGCACCGGGCACCCGGTGCACGAAGTCCGTGATCAGCCACGCGAAGCCGTTCCGCGGCGCCTGCGGCGTGGAGCCTCCCGGCTGCAGCGATCCCGCCCGTGTCACTCCTCACTCCTCACTGCCTCGTCCGGCGGGGTGGTTCCCCCGCCACTCACCGGATCTCCCTGGTCATAGGGGCCCGGCGTGTTCTCCTGCAGCGCGTGCCGGCCACTCACGTAGCCGCGCTGGAAGCTCGCCATGCGTTCCCGCGCCGCCTCGGCGGAGCGGGCGAGCGCGCCCTGCCCCGGCCTGCCGACGGTCGTGTCGGTGAAGGCGTCGGTCTCGCCCGCCGGGATCGAACCGGGGACGAGGTGCGCGTTCGGCACCCGCTTCGGCAGCCCGGCCGGAGTGATCTCCTCCTCCCGCGACTCGAGCAGGGATTGCGCCGCGCGCCAGCCCTCATCGGACACACTGTGCCAAAGATCGGCCCTTTTGTCGTCGGCCTCGGGGGCTTCCTCGGCCGCCGCGGGGAGTTCCTCCTCGAGGTCGCCGCTCACCGAGGCGGGATCCTCCCCCTCCGCACTGAACCACCTCGACACAACCGACTGGTAGATCGGCAGCCGCTTGGTCGGCACGTCGTCGTCGAAGATGCTCTCGTTCGACGGCGGTTCCTCGGCAGGCTGCTCGGTGACCGGCACGTACTGCGGCTCGCGCTTCGGCAGCGCCAGCGAACCGAAGTGGTTCGGCTGCTCCTCGGGCTGCGGCGGGGTGGAGCCGTTCGGCGGCGGCTCCTCGGCGCGCGGCTTGCCCCGGCTCAGGTAGGCCGCGTCGGTCGAGCCGGCGACCAGGTCGTCGAGGCTGATCGGCTGGTCGAGGGGCCGCAGCACCCCGGTCTCGGCCTCCTGGGCCTGGGCCGGCTCGCGGCGCGACAGGTTCGACGGCGTGCGCTGGGCCGGGACCGGCGGCAGGTTCGGCGAGGATGTCTCCGCCGGCCGCGGCATCGGCTCCCGCGCGACGGGGCCGAGCAGGTCCGGCGGCACGACGATGCGGGCGATCACGCCGCCGTCGATGTCCTCGTTCTCCCGCAGGCGCACCTCGATGCCCTGCCGCTGGGCCAGTCGCGCGACCACGTACAGGCCCATCCGCCTGGTCACCGACACGTCCAGGTCCGGCGGGTCGGCGAGGCGCCGGTTGGCCTCGGCGATCTGCTCGGGCGACATGCCGACACCGCGGTCGGTGATCTGGATGGCGAGCGCCTTCTTGCGCGTGACCACGGCCCGCACGCTGACCTTCGTCTCCGGCTCGGAGAAGTAGGTGGCGTTGTCCAGCAGCTCGGCGAGCAGGTGCACGAGGTCGTGCACGGACGGGCCGCGCACCGCGACCTCGGGGATCGCGCCCACGTCGACCCGCGCGTACTGCTCGATCTCGGACACCGCCGCGCCGATCACGTCCGCGGCGGAGACCGGTTTGGGCATCGACTTGCTCAGGCCCGCGCCGGAGAGCACCAGCAGGCTCTCGCCGTTGCGGCGCAGCCGGGTCGCCAGGTGGTCCAGCTCGAACAGGCTCGCGAGGTGGTCGGGGTCCTGCTCGTCGGCCTCCAGCAGGTCGATCACCGCGAGCTGGCGCTCCACCAGGCGCTGCGACCGGCGGGAGAGGTTGACGAAGATGCCGTTGACGTTGTCCCGGAGCAGGGCCTGCTCGGCGGCGAGGCGGACGGCCTGGCCGTGCACCACGTCGAAGGACCTGGCGACCTGCCCGATCTCCTCGGTGGTGTGGACCGGCACCGGCTCGATCGCCTTCGCCGCGGCCGCGGCGGGGTCGGCCTCGCGCATGATCCGCTCCACCGCGTCGGGCAGGTGCACCTCGGCGACCTGCAGCGCGGTCGAGCGCAGTGTGCGCAGCGGCCGGATCAGCGAACGCGCCACGACGTACATCAGCGTGAGCACCAGCAGGAGCCCGGCGAGGATGATCGCGACCGTGATCAGCAGGTTCTGCTGCTGCGCGCTGATCAGCCCGTCGGTGTAGGTCTTGGCGTCGTCGAGCAGCCGGTTCTGGACCTGGCTGATCAGGTCGAGCGTCTGCGACGAGGACTGCGCGACCGCGCCCGGGTCGATGGCCAGCGCGAGCGGCGGGTTCGCCTGTGCGCGCAGCAACGCCAGCTGCTGCAGGGTGAACCGCTGCGAGACCTGCGGGCCGGACAGGGTGGTCGAGTAGTCCAGCTGGGCCTGCGGGGTGGCCACGGCGTTGAACCGGTCGATCGCGGCGACCAGGTTCGACTGCGCGGTGGTGAGGTTCTTCAGCTCGGCCGGGTCGAACCTGCCGCGGATCGCCGCGCTGCGCAGGTAGGAGTTCTGCTGCGCGGAGAACTCCTTGGCGTCGGCGAGGAAGCCGAGCGCCTCGTGCCGGTCCTGCAGGCCCTGGTCGGTGATGTCGGCGTCGAACTCGTCGGCGATCAGCTGCAGCGCATCGATGACCCCGGTGTAGCCGGCCTGCGCGGCGAGGCTCGGGAAATCGGTGGCGCCAGCCGAGGAGCGCAGCTGGCTCAGGCCGTCGAGCCGGGCGAGGCCCTGCTGGTAGCGCGCGGACGTGGCGTCGTCGCTGATCGCGGCGACCTCGCTGACCGCGCCGCGCACGGTGTCGGCCGCGTTCTCCGCGGTACTGATGGCGTCGTCGAGCTCGGTCCGGTCGGCCGGACGCCCGGAGGCGATCCAGGCCGACATCGCGTCCCGCTCACGCTGCAGCGCGTCGACCTCGGCGGCGACCTTCTGGCTGAGTTCGATGCGTTGTTCGGCGTGCTGGTAGACGGTCATCGTGTCGAAGCTGTCGTACACGCGCAGGCCGGCCAGGGACAGCGCGGCGGCGGTCGGCACGGCGACCACCGCGGCGATCTTGGCGTTGACGCGCCAGTTCGCGAGACCGCGGACCCGACGGCTGCCGTCACCACCGGTCGATGCTCCGATCGCGTTGTCCTGCGCACCGATGTCGTTACTCTGTGCGACAGGCGACTCCGCCGGGGACACTGCCTTGCGACCGCGCTCCCCGCTCGTGGGCTGGGGCACCGAGGACTTCCTTCCCGGTTCGAGCTGTCCAGTTTCCGCGTTTCCGCACTCGGGTTCCACGCCATGAGAACCAGGACGTGAATGGTTAACACGGGGCCACCCGATTGGGGGTAGAGGCTATCGGCTGCCGGGATGAAAGGGAAGCCGGGCAGATGGCTCTCACCACGAACTTTAGCGGTCACCCCGGTGACGAATTCTCACCAACTGTCTCAGGAACAGAACGACTGCACGTCACGCTGCGTGCAGTCGCACGGCCCTTGTCCAGTGTTATCTATCTCACTATCCGGAAGGTGGGACCGGCCTGTGACAAGTTGTCGGGAAATGTCCCACAGCGACCCCCGGAACCTCACAGGGTCTTGACGTGACCGTTGGAGCTGCACGATCCTGCGCCTTACCTCGTGATCTACTGCCACCCGTTCGGGTACCCCTTGCGTCACCGAGAGTAGATAGGGGCGACAGGCTCCACTTCCAGGAGGGATCCGGCCACACCATGACGGCTTCGACACGGCGACGGCGCCTCGCGGTCCTGCTCACGGCGGTCGCGCTCGGCGCGGTGACCGCGTGCACCTCGAGCGGGGGCGCGGTACCGAACAGCGGCGGGAGCGCGAACCAGGAGCAGAGCCTCCTCGACCGGGCGCCGGTGGCGTCCGACGCGGACCTCGCGACCAGCCCGACGGCGCAGGCGATCAAGCAGCGCGGGCAGATCCTCATCGGCAGCCAGCTGGACACGCCGCTGCTGTCCCAGCAGAACCCGACGACCGGCCAGACCGAGGGGTTCGACGCGATCCTCGGCCGGTTGCTGGCGAAGTACATCCTGGGCCAGCCGAACGTCAAGATCGTCAATTCCACGTCGCAGATCCGCGAGGCGTTGCTGCAGAACAACACCGTCGACGTGGTTCTGCACACCTATTCGATCACGCCCGCCCGCGCGGAGAAGGTGTCCTTCGCCGGGCCGTATTTCGTGTCCGGGCCCGCGATCATGGCGCGCAAGGGCGATACGAGCGTCACCAAGCCCCAGGACCTCAAGGGCAAGCGGGTGCTGGCGGTGACGAACTCGACCGGTTCGGCCATGGTCCAGCAGTACGAGCCGGCGCAGGTGATCACGCTGAGCACGAACTCGGAGTGCGTGACGGCGCTGGAGCAGGGGCGCGGCGACGCGTACGTGAACGACCTGACGCAGCTGGCCGGGAACGCGCAGACGAACGACAAGGTGCAGATCGTCAGCGGGACCTTCGGGCAGGACCCGTACGGCATCGGCATCCACCACGGCGACGAGACGTTCAAGCGGTTCGTCAACACCTGGCTGGAGAAGATCCAGGCCGCGGGGCTGTGGCAGGAGGCGTACAAGCAGACGCTGGGGACGGTCATCCCGGGTGACGCGCCTGTTCCGCCCAAGACGGGTTCCGTCCCGGGCTCGTGACCGGGTGGGGCGATCACCTCGGGGAATTCGCCGAGGGCGCGCTGAACACGGTGCTGCTCACCGTGTTCAGCGCGGTGGGCGCGGTGGTGCTCGCGGTGGTCATCACCGCATTCCGGATTTGCCCGGTCCGCCCGCTGCGGGCTTTCGGCGCCGGGTACGTCGAGTTGTTCCAGAACATTCCGCTCGCGGTGTGGCTGGTGCTGTTCGTATTCGGCCTGCCCACGGTGGGAATCCGATTCGAACTGTTCACGACGGCCATCCTCGCGACCGCGTTGTACATGGCTTCGTATTACGCGGAAACACTGCGGGCCGGAGTGAACGGAGTGGAGAGGGGCCAAGCCGAGGCGGCGCGTGCGCTGGGGCTCGGCTTCGGACAGTCACTGTCGGCGGTGGTGCTGCCGCAGGCGCTGCGCACGATCATCCAGCCGCTCGGGAACGTCACCATCCAGCTGCTGATGAACACCGCCCTCGCCGCGGCGGTCGGAGTGGTCGAACTGACGGAGGCGACGAACCGGGTCAACCTGGCGCTGGCGGAGCCGCTGCCGTTGTACATCGGCGCGGGGCTCTGCTACGCCGTGCTGGCGCTGGTGATCTCCACGGGGGCCGGGGTGCTGGACCGGAAGCTGGCGATCCCCCGGTGAGCGGGGTGACGATGGGCGCGGTGGCACGGGGACCCGAGGTGGGCGCGCCGGGCGGGGTCATTTCCAGGAAACCGCGCCAAATTTGGTGGAACTTCAGCGCGCACGACTGGCCCACCGACCACCGCGAAGCTGTCTCCCGGTCGCAGCACCAATGGCCAGACCGCCGCGCCATGACTGGCCCAACCGACGCGCGACCGACCCAGCCGCGCCCAGCCGGCCCGCCCAGTCGCCGCCGCCGCGCCAGCCAGCCGCCCACTCGCACCCGCCGCCACACCGGCCAGCCCGCCCAGTCGCACCCGCCGCCGCGCCAGCCAGCCAGCCAGCCGCACCCGCCGCTGCGCCAGCCGGCCCGCCCAGCTGGCGCAGCCACCACAGCACCCACTCAACCTCACCCACCGCTGTACCACCCGCCCAACCGCGCTGCCCGAGGGGCCAATCGCGGCGGCACGACCTACCCACTCACCCCCTGGCGCATGAACCGTCCAACCAACGCCCCACGAGAGGGCCAACTGTGCTGAACCAGGCAGGCCAGCGATGACCTCGGTGCTCTTCGACGATCCCGGTCCGCGCGCCCGGCGGCGCATCCGCATCGCCACCGTGGTCGCGGTCCTGGCCGGTCTCGTGCTCGTCGCGCTGGCGGTGCGGCAGTTCGCGATCAACGGGGAGCTCTCGGCGGGGCGCTGGGCGCCCTACGGCTCCTGGCCCATGTGGCGTTACCTCCTCGGCGGCCTCGGCGGCACGGCCCTCGCCGCGGTGCTGGCCATCGCCATCGCGATGGCGGCCGGGCTCGTGCTCGCCTTCGGGCGCATCTCCCGGCACGCCGCGGTCCGCGCGCCGGCCCGGGCGTACGTCGAGGTCGTCCGGGTCGTCCCGCTGCTCCTGCTGATCTACTTCGCGATGTTCGCGCTGCCCCGGTACGGCGTGGACCTGCCGCTGCTCTGGAAGCTCGTCCTGCCGATCGCGGTGTCCCGCGCGGCCCAGTTCGCCGAGATCTTCCGCAGCGGCTTCCGCTCCCTCGAAGCCGGCCAGGGCGAGGCGGCGGCCGCGCTCGGGATGCGGCCGTCACAGTCGATGCGGTACGTGATCTTCCCGCAAGCCATCCGCCGCGTGGTGCCCGCGCTCATCAGCCAGGCCGCCGGCGTCGTCAAGGACACCTCGCTCGGGATCGTCGTCAGCTACGCCGAACTCCTGCAGAGCGGCAAGGTCCTCGCCGGCTACAACCGGCTCCTGATCCAGACCTACCTGATCATCGCGCTGCTCTACTTCGCGATCAACTACGCCCTGTCCCGCCTGGCCCGCGCGATCGACGCCCGGCAGCGGCTCGCCGGGATCGAACCCGTCAGTTCTCCGGGCCCCGCGCGTCGCGGGCTCGGGCGAACCCGTTCTGCAGCCGCGACATCCGGTGCCGAACCTCGTCGGGATCGAGTGAGAGCGTAGGCGGGTCGAACGAGTCGGGCCGCCGCCGCACCTGCTGCGGGAAGTCCGGCGCCTTCCCGTCGACCTCGTCGCCATCCGCCGACGGCCACTGCGGCTCGGCCGCCTGCCCGTTCGCCGCGGCGTCACGGCGAACCGGCCTGTGCTCGCCCGTCGTGAACCACCGCGACAGCACCGCCTGGTACGCCGGCATCCGCTCGGTCGGCTCTTCTTCCTCCGGCGGGAAAGCATCGTTGTCCGCCGTCGGCCAGTCCACCCCGTCCTCGGTTCGTCCGCGGCGCGGCTCGTCCCGCACCACCGGGATCAACTCCGTGTCGCCCGGCTCCGGCTCCGGTGCGGGCTCGGGTTCGGGCGCTGGTTCCGGCTCGGGCAGCGGGATCGGCTTGAGCGACGGCAGCGAAACCGGCACCGGCGGCGGCTCGGGAGCAGCCGGCGGCGCGGGCAGCGGCTCCGGCACCGGCGCCACGTTCTCGATCACCAGCCCGGCCGGGACGACGACCGTCGCGACCAGCCCGCCACCGTCCGCCGACCGCAACCGCACCTGGATGTCGTGTCGCTTCGCGAGCGTGGCGACGACGAACAGGCCCATCCGCCGCGACACCTCGACGTCCACCGCGGGCGGGTTCGCCAGCCGCTTGTTGGCGCGGTCGATCTCCGGCTGCGGCATGCCCGCGCCCTGGTCGGTGATGTGCACGTGCCAGGCGCCGTCTTCGGCCAGCGAGCTGACCACCGTCACCGTCTTGTCCGACGGCGAGTAGAGGGTCGCGTTCTCCAGCAGCTCGGACACGACGTGCACCAGGTCGTTGCACGCCTCGCCGCGGATCGCGATCTCCGGCATCGCGGTCAGCTCGATCCGCTGGTAGTGCTCCACCTCGGACAACGCCGCGCCGATGATCTCCTCGGCGGCCACCGGTTCGGCCTTCTCGTCACCGAAGTCGTGCCCGGACAGGACGAGCAGGTTCTCGCTGTTGCGGCGCATCCGCGTGGCGAGGTGGTCGAGTTCGAACAGGCCGCCGAGCGTCTCCGGGTCCTGCTCGTCGGCCTCCATCCGGTCCAGCACGGCCAGCTGGCGTTCGACCAGGTCCTGGCTGCGCTTGGACAGGTTCACGAACATCGCGTTGATGTTCTCCCGCAGGAGCGCCTGCTCACCGGCCAGCCGCACCGCCTGCCCGTGCACGGCGTCGAACGCGCGGGCGACCTGGCCGACCTCCTCACGCGTGAACACGGGCACCGGCGCCACGCCGCGGTGGGCGGTCATGAAGTCCGGATGCGGGTCGGCGAGGATCTCGTCCACCGCCGCGGGCAGCCGGTGCTCGGCGACGTCGAACGCGTTGTTGCGCAGGATCCGCAGCGGCCGCAGCAGCGATCGCCCGATGACCACGGCGAGCACCGCGCACAGCAGCAGCACCCCGAAGACCACCGCCGCGTTGACGATCGCCGAGCGTCGCGCGTCGGTGGCGAGCGCGTCGCACCGCTGCTGCGTCTGCACCTGCAGCGTCTGCTGGAACTGGTAGGCGAGGTCGATGGTCCCGGTGATCGCCTGGTCCCACTGGCGGGAGTCGAGGCCGGACAGGCTCTGCCCGTTCTCCGTCCTGGTGATGGCCAGCTCGAAGAGCGTGTTCGCCGACTGCACGGCCGGTCCGGCGACGGTCTGTTCGTAGGAGCGCTGCTCGGCGGCGGTGGCGAACTTGCGGTAATCGTTCTGCGCGGCGGCGAGCTGGGCGTCCGCGCCGAGGAGCTTCCGCAGCCGGTCGTCGGAGACCTCGCCCTCCGCGAACGCCTGCCCGAGCACCGCGCGCTTGACCGACATCTGGTCCTTCACACGGGCGAGCGCGTTCGCGGCCAGCCGCAGCCGCGCGACCTCGGCGTCCGCGATCTCGGCGACGGCCTGGTCCGACAGGTCGAGCACACCCGAGATGAGGTCGCTGTAGGAGGTCAGGATCGAATCCGCCGACGAGTTCGAGAACTCGCCCGAATAACGCAGTCCCGGCAGCGCGTCGAGCCGGGACTGGGCCTCTTTCAGACCCGCGGCGCTGGCCGGCGAGAGCCGCGACTGCTGTGCGGCGAGCTCCCGCGCGAACGCACCGGCCGCCTGGTCCACGCGGGCGCGCTGGTCCCGCACGTCGCTGAGCCCGTTCCGTCGCTGCCCGGCGACGTAGCGCACGGTGACGTCCCGCTCGCGCTGCAGTTCGTTCACCACCGCGTTGACACCCGCGTCCACGCGGGCGTGCGCGGCGAGCTCGGCCAGCTGTTCCGCGTGCCCCAGGTCGGAGCGCACGTGGAGAGTGATGAGCGCCAGCACGGTCAGCATCGGGATGAGCAGGACGGCGATCAGCTTCGTGCGCAGCCGCCAGTTCCGCAGCCGCCACCGGCTGCCTGCACGGTTGTCCGGCCGCCGGTCCAGCGCCTCACCGCTCTCGGGACGCTTGTGCCGCCGGGCCACCTGACTTCCTTCTCTAGCCGTTCTGCCGGACTCGGATCGGCACCGGCTGGGTCACCAACCCCGGAGAGGGTAGCGACCCCGGACACACACGCCCCGCCCGCGCTACTCGTGAAGAGGTCCGCCGGGCGATCGTATTGGCCCGGGAGCGCGGCTTCCACCCACCAGCCGAAATCTTTCGCTGGGCAAGACGTCCGACACTCCCCGTGTCGTTCCCCGCTGTGGCCTTCGCCACGATCTACCGCGCGCCGAGCCTGCCGAACCCGCCGTCGAGCAGCCTGAACGCCTCGTCCGCATCCGCCCTGGCCTGTGGAAACACCTCGTCGGCCGACCGGCCGGACGCAATCGCCCGGTGGTTCTCGCGCGCCAGGGCCCACAGCACCGAGACGATCGCCGCCGCGGCCACCCGCGCCTCGCCGGGCCCCACCCCGGCAGTGTCCGCCAGCGCCCCTGCCAAGGCCTCCTCCGCCGTCTGGTTGAACTCGAGCATCCGCGCGAGCAGCGCCTGCGTGGCGAAGATCATCCGGTACAGCGCGAGGATCTCCGGGGCGTCGTTGAGCCCGGTGATCGGGTCCCGCCGCTCGAGCCCGTCGAAGAAGTGGCTCCGGAGCGCCTCCAGCGGCGTCCGGTCGCCCGGACGTTCCCGGACCACCCGGGCACTTTCCGTCTCGTGGTCGGCGAAGCGGTGGACGACCAGCGACTCCTTCGTCGGGAAGTAGGCGAACAGGGTGCGCCGCGAAACCTCCGCCACGTCGGCGATCTGCGCGATGGACACCTGGTCGAACCCGTGCTCGAGGAACAGGCGGATCGCGGCGTTGGAGATCGCCTCGCGGGTGCGCTGTTTCTTCCGCTCGCGAAGTCCGGCCGGCTCGGTCATCGCCCCAGACTACCAACTCCTTTCACTCGGTGATAATTTGCACTCAGTCTACTTTTGTACCCAGGAGGACTCGTGGGCATCGACGTCGTCATCGCCGGAGCCGGACCGACCGGCCTTACCCTCGCTCACGAACTCGCGCTGGCGGGAGTCCGGACCGTGGTCGTCGAACCGCTGACCGAGCGCGTCGAACAGACCAAGGGCGGCACGATCCAGCCCCGGACCGCCGAACTGCTCGAACAGCGCGGCCTGCTCGACGCCATGCAGGACCGGGCCCACGAACGCGAACCGGTGGGCGGTCACTTCGCCACCCTGCCCGTGCCGCTCGACTACTCGTCCTGGCCGACGCGGCACCCCTTCCCCCTTTCCATCCGCCAGGACCTCGTGGAAGAGGTCCTGGAACAAGCCGCCCTCGCCCGCGGCGCGGAACTGCGGCGAGGACAGCCGGTCACCGGCGTTACGCAGGACGCCGGCAGCGTCACGGTCACGATCGGCGATGACGCGCTTCCCGCCCGCTACCTCGTCGCCTGCGACGGCGCGCACAGCCCTGTCCGCAAGCTGCTCGGCCTCCCCTTCCCCGGCCGGCCCGGCACCTTCCAGGCCGTGTTGGCCGAGATCCGGCTCGCCTCGGCGTCCGCGCTCGTGCCCCGGCGCGCCGGTCACATCAGCGCCCTGACCCGGCACGCCGGCGGCTACTGGTCGATGCTCGTGCCGGTCGGCGGCGACCGGTACCGCTTCACCTTCGGCCGCGAAGACCAGTCCAGCGTCCAGGGCCCGGTGACGGACGACGAGATCACCGACGCCCTCACCGCGGTCTACGGCCGGGACACCGAGCTGGCAAGCGTCCTCACCGCGTCCCGGTGGAGCGACGCGACCCGGCAGCTGGAGCGGTACCGGCACGGCCGGATCCTGTTCGCGGGGGATGCGGCGCACATCCATCCGCCACTCGGCGGCCAGGGCCTGAACCTCGGCGTGCAGGATGCCGTCAACCTCGGCTGGAAGCTGGCGGCCACCGTGCACGGCTGGGCCCCGGACGACCTGCTGGACACCTACCAGGAGGAACGGCATCCCGCGGCGGCCCGCGTGCTCCACCACACCTCGGCCCAGCGCGTGCTCGCCGTGCCGAACCCGTCCGATGACGTCGTCGCGCTGCGCGAGGTCTTCACCGACCTCCTGCGACTGCCCGACACGAACCACTACCTGGCCGGGATGATGTCCGGTTTGGACGCGGCGGGGCGGGTGCCCGACGCCGACCTGCGCACCGGCGACGGAAGGACCCGCCTGTCGGCGCTCCTGCGCTCGGGCCGCGGCCTGCTGCTCGACCTCACCGGCGGCCACCCACTGCCGCCGGGCTGGTCCGATCGCGTCGACCGGGTCCGGGCCGAACCGGACCACCAGCTCACCGAGCCCGCCCTGCTGATCCGGCCGGACGGCCGCTGCTGCTGGACCCCGGATGGCGGGCCCCTGGACGCCGCGCTGACCCGCTGGTTCGGCGCTCCCGCCGATGACCAGCACGGCTCGGCCTCTGGCAACGCCGTATAAAGGAAGACGTGACCGATGGCCCGTTGATCGTCCAATCCGACAAGACCGTGCTGCTCGAAGTCGACCACTCGATGGCCGACGACGCCCGGATCGCGATCGCCCCGTTCGCCGAACTGGAACGGGCCCCCGAGCACGTGCACACCTACCGCGTGACACCGCTTGCGTTGTGGAACGCGCGCGCCGCCGGTCACGACGCCGAGCAGGTGGTGGACGCCCTCACCACCTACTCGCGCTTCCCGGTCCCGCAGCCGTTGCTGATCGACATCGTCGACACGATGGCGCGGTTCGGGCGGCTGCAGATCACCAACAACCCCGCTCACGGCCTGGTCATGACCACGACCGACCGCGCGGTGCTGGAAGAGGTGCTGCGCAACAAGAAGATCAGCCCGATGCTGGGCACCCGGATCGACGACGACACCGTCCTGGTGCACCCGTCCGAGCGGGGCCGGCTCAAGCAGGCGCTGCTCAAGGTGGGCTGGCCCGCCGAGGACCTGGCGGGCTACGTCGACGGCGAGGCGCACCCGATGCAGCTGGCCGAGACCGGCTGGGGCCTGCGCGACTACCAGCGGCAGGCCGCGGAGGCGTTCTGGGCAGGCGGTTCCGGCGTTGTCGTGCTGCCTTGCGGCGCGGGCAAGACGCTCGTCGGCGCCGCGGCGATGGCGCGCGCGCAGGCCACCACCCTCATCCTGGTCACCAACACCGTCGCGGGACGCCAGTGGAAGCGCGAGCTGGTGGCCCGCACGTCGCTGACCGAGGACGAGATCGGCGAGTACTCCGGCGAGAAGAAGGAGATCCGCCCGGTCACCATCGCCACCTACCAGGTGATCACGCGCAAGTCCAAAGGCGAGTACAAGCACCTGGAGCTGTTCGACTCCCGGGACTGGGGCCTGATCGTCTACGACGAGGTGCACCTGCTGCCTGCGCCCGTCTTCCGGATGACCGCGGACCTGCAGTCGCGCCGCCGGCTCGGGCTGACCGCGACGCTGGTGCGCGAGGACGGCCGTGAGGGCGACGTGTTCTCGCTCATCGGCCCCAAGCGGTACGACGCGCCGTGGCGCGACATCGAGGCGCAGGGCTGGATCGCCCCGGCGGAGTGCATCGAGGTGCGGGTGACCCTCACCGACAACGAGCGCCTGCTGTACGCCACGGCCGAATCCGAGGACAAGTACAAGCTCGCGGCCACCGCCCGCACGAAGATCCCGGTCGTGAAGTCCATTCTGGACAAGCACGCGGGCGATCAGACGCTGGTGATCGGCGCGTACCTGGACCAGCTCGAGGAACTCGGCGCCGAACTGAACGCGCCGGTGATCCAGGGGTCCACGCGGAACAAGGAGCGCGAGGCGCTGTTCGACGCGTTCCGGCGCGGTGAGATCGACAAGCTCGTGGTGTCGAAGGTCGCCAACTTCTCGATCGACCTGCCGGAGGCGACGGTCGCCATCCAGGTCTCGGGCACGTTCGGTTCCCGGCAGGAGGAGGCCCAGCGGCTCGGCCGGCTGTTGCGCCCGAAGGCCGACGGCAGGCAGGCGCACTTCTACTCGGTGGTCTCGCGGGACACGCTGGACACCGAGTACGCCGCGCACCGGCAGCGCTTCCTCGCCGAACAGGGCTACGCGTACTCGATCCACGACGCGGACGCCTACCTGTAGCGCGCCGCGGAGAGCGTTCCGCGGCGCGAGCGCGGTTTGCCACGCGCCTGCCCCGCCTCCGTGCAGAGGCGGCGGCAACCCGGCGACCGCACGGTGGACTGCCGCGCCCGCGAGGCATAGTCCACGCGAAAACGTGGAATCCCCCGGACGTGGTTTGGGCAGGAGTGTGCTTCGTCGTCGTGGTGTTCGCGGTAGCGGCCACGGCGATGTGGCGCCGTGCCCGTGGCTCCGAGGCGTCAGTGGCGCGCCGTCTGTCGCGGGCGTCGTCGTGGGCCGGCTTCGTGCTCGCGGCGGTGCCCAGCACGGTGTGGCTGGTCCTGTGGCTCTCCGGCGGTGAGCCGAAGGCGCTGATCGGTCTCGCGGGACTGGTGCTGTCGGCGGCTCCGGTGGTCGCCGGGTACCGGTGGCCGCGCCTGGTCGTGCCGTCATTGGTCCTGTGTCTCCTGGCTTCGATGGGGATGGCTGTCGCCTGGCAGCACCTGTTCGTGTTGCTGCCGCTCGCGCTCGCGCTGACTGGGGCCTGGCTGCTCGCCCTCGCCCTGCACGTGCGGTCCGGTACTCACGCAGGTGCAGGCGAAACCCCAGTTCAACGGCGGGGTGCGACCCGCTCGTGACCGAAGCTACCACGAATCTCGAACACCCGTTCGACCGATCGGGTGAACCGGCGAAAACTAAATCTCGGGCCCGGAAACTGTCGTACCCTCGAACTACTGTTCGACCTCATCGACGCAGTCCATCCCGAGGAGGTCTCGTGACCACCGCCGCCACACCCGAGGAAAGCCTCGTCGCCGAGGCCCTCACCGACACCGAACTGCCGCCCGGCCGCTGGATCGGGCGGATGTGGGTCTCCGACGATCCGCTGGCCGACCCCGGCCGGTACCGGGCCTGCATCGCCGGTTTCGACCGGTCGGGGCTGTGGCCCGTGCTGATCCCGCACGACCCGCGTTTCGCCGCGACCGGCGAGGACTGGCTGACCGATCGCGGCCGTCTCGCACCCGCCGTCCACCGCGTCGGCAACGTCGACGTCGCCGCCACGCTGGCCCGGTGGTGGGACCCGTTCTGCTGCCCGGACGGCACCGGGTGCCTGCGGCCGTACAGCGCCGGTTTCCCCGGGCTGGCGAAGAAGTCCCAGCTGCGGGTGGACCCGCTCGCCGAAGCAGGCAACACCGGCTCGATCCTGGTCCGGCGCGCGCCGCACCGCCTCGGCCTGGTGCCGGTCGAACGGCCCGCCGACGTCCCCGCCGCACTCGGCTGGACGGGCATGATCAAGTCCACGGACGAGGTCGCCGCCGTGTCCGCGGTCCTGCGCAGCTGGGAGGACCGGTTCGGGGCGACGCTCATCGTGCTCGGGTTCGACGAGCTGGAGCTCTCGGTCGCCGCGCCGCCGCGCAACCAGAACCGCTCGCTCGTCCTCGCCGCCGAGCACCGCGCGTTCAGCCTGCGCAGCTTCTCCGGGCAGCCGGGCACCCTCCGCGAGTACGCCGCGGGCCTGGTGCACCGGCGGCACTGGAGGTTCTCCTGGGACTGACGGAGTTGAGGAGGTCACCATCGCCGAAATCCGGGTGGGCACCTCGGGCTGGCGGTACCCGCCGTGGCGGGGCACGTTCTACCCGAAGGGCCTGGCGCAGCGCCGCGAGCTGGAGTACATCTCGCGGCAGGTGAACTCCGTGGAGATCAACGGCTCGTTCTACTCGCTCCAACGCCCGGAGCGGTACCGGGCCTGGGCGGAGCAGACGCCGGACGACTTCGTGTTCGCCGTGAAGGGCGGTCGCTTCATCACCCACATGAAGCGCCTGGCCGACACGGAGACACCGCTGGCGAACTTCTTCGCGTCGGGGGTGCTGGCGCTGGGCCACAAGCTCGGGCCGATCCTCTGGCAGCTGCCTGCGAACTTCGCGTTCGAACCCGGACGGTTCGCGGAGTTCTTCGCGAGCCTGCCCCGGGACACCCGGGCGGCCGCGGAACTGGCCCGCAAGCACGACGACAAACTGAAGGGAGAGGCCCACACCGAAGCCGGCACAAACCGGCCCCTGCGCTACGCGCTCGAACCGCGGCACCCGAGTTTCTCCTCGGACGAGTGCCGGAAACTCTTGCAGGACAACAACATCGCACTGGTGGCGGCCGACTCCGCCGGCACCTGGCCGAGTTTCGAGGAGGTGACCGCGGACTTCGTCTACGTCCGCCTGCACGGCGACGAGGAGCTCTACGCGAGTGGCTACACCGACGAGGCCCTGCAACGGTGGGCAGGAAAGATCCGCCGCTGGCGGCGGACCGGCGGCGGGAAGACGCGGGACGTGTACGTCTACTTCGACAACGACATCAAGGTGAAGGCGCCCGGCGACGCCATCGCGCTCGCGACCCGGCTGGGGGTCACGAGCCGCCCGATCGACCTGCCGTCCTGACAAGCCGACCGGGCGTCCTGAACAACGGGTCAGGCGCTCTTCGCCTGGGCGCGGTGCTTGCCCTCCGCGAACTCCTCGACCAGCTTGCTGCAGAAGGCGGGCAAGTCGTCCGGCTTGCGGCTGGTGACGAAACCGGAGTCGGTCACGACTTCCTCGTCCACCCACTCGGCGCCGGCGTTGCGCAGGTCGGTCTGCAGGGACGGCCAGGACGTCATCCGGCGGCCGCGCACCACGTCGGCCTCGATGAGGGTCCACGGGGCGTGGCAGATCGCCGCGACGGGCTTCTGCTGCGAGAAGAACCCGCGGACGAAGCGGACGGCGTCGGGGACGGTGCGGAGGAAGTCCGGGTTCGCCACACCGCCCGGCAGGACCAGCGCGTCGAAGTCGTCCGGCGAGACGTCCGTGACGACCTTGTCGACCGGGAACGTGTCGGCCTTGTCGAGGTGGTTGAACGCCTGGATGCTGCCCGGCGAAGTGGACACCAGTTCCGGCTGACCGCCCGCGTCCTGGACAGCCTTCCAGGGCTCGGTCAGTTCAACCTGCTCGGTGCCCTCCGGCGCGACGACGAAGGCCACTCGCTTACCGGAGAGTGTGTTCGCCACGATTGCACTCCTTCCGTTCCGGGGATTCAGCGATGAACTACCCGCGTCCGGGCGGGCGTGAAACATGCGGACGTACGATGAGAACAAGCCGATCAGGTGGCAGTCGGAGGGTTCGATGACGAGCACGACGGCCGGCGAAGGCCCTGGCCACGGCCCGCATTTCGTGCAGGCCGTCGGTCGCGCGTTCGCGATCCTGCGGTGTTTCGGGGCGGACCACCCCGCGCTGACGGCGAGCGCGGCGGCCAAGCGGACGGGACTGGACCGTGCGACCGCGCGTCGCTTGCTGCTCACCCTCGCCGACCTCGGGTACGTGCGTTACGACGGGCAGGCGTTCCGGCTCACGGCGCAGACTCTTGACCTGGGGTACTCCTACCTGTCCGGACTCGCCCTGCCCGAGATCGCGCAGCCGCACCTGCACGATCTGGCGCACCGGCTGAACGAGACGGCTTCGCTGGCCCTGCTCGACCGGGACGACGTGGTGAACCTGGCCGTCGTGCCCGGGCAGCGGCACGCTCCGCCGACCCTCGCCGTCGGCGCGCGGCGGCCCGCCCACGTCACCTCCAGCGGGCAGGTGCTGCTCGCCGCGCTGCCCGAAGACGAGCTCACGCGGCGGCTCGACGCGCTGCCGGACATCGCCGGGCTGCCGAAGGAGATCGAGCAGGTCCGGGAACGCGGGTGGGCCATGGCCGAACACGACGTCGACGACGACCTGCATGCGATCGCCGCGCCGGTGCGGCACCGGCGCGGCCGGGTGCTCGCCGCGGTGACCGCCTCGGTGCACCCGGACCGGCTCGGGCATGGCCTGGTCGAGCGGGACTACGTGCCCGAGCTGCTGCGCACGGCGTGGTCGATCGAGGCGGATCTGGCGAACCTGCCCGAGGGGTAAGCGTCAGTCGAAGCTGATCCAGGACTTGCCGGCGACCGACTGCACCGACGCGAACGCCTGCGCGGCCTCTTCCAGCGGGAACCGCGCCTGCAGCACCTTGCCCGGCCGGACCTTGTCGCGGTTGAGCAGGTCGACGGTCGTCTCGAAGTCGACCGGGTGGTCGTAGATGAGCGAGCCCTTGAGGGTGTGCTGGCGGTAGACCAGGTCGGCGGTGGTCAGCTCCAGCGGGCGCGAGTTGATGCCGACGAGCAGGGCGGTGCCGCCGCGGCGCAGGCGTGCCAGGCCGGCGCGCAGGGCCTGCGGGACCCCGGAGGTTTCGAAGAGGAGGTCGAACTCGCCGTCGACGCCGGTCTCGGCGCCGAACGACTGGGCCAGTTCGGCCCGCCCCTCGTGTGGTTCCTGGACCGCGACCGTCGCGCCGAGCGCCCGCAGCGCCAGGCACAGCAACAGGCCCTGCGAGCCGGCGCCGACCACGAGGACCCGCTGACCAGGCTCGACGCCGGACCGGCGGATCGCCGACCGCGCGACGGTCAGCGCCTCCGTGCAGACGAGGTCCTCCAGCGTGACCGTCTCCGCCGCGGGCCAGGCGAACTCGGCCGGGACCGCCACGTACTCGGCCAGCAGACCGGGGTGGTTCATGCCGACGATCACCCGCTCGGTGCACGCGGAGGTGAAACCGGCGACGCACGCCGCGCACCGGCCGCAGCAGTAGTTCGGCTCGATCGCGACCTGCTGGCCGACCACGCGGTCCGCAACGTCCGCCCCGACGGCCACGATCTCGCCGACGCCCTCGTGCCCCATCAGCCACGGCCGCTCGGGCACCTCGCGAGCGCCGCGGTAGACGCCGAGGTCCGACCCGCAGAGGCCGAGGCCCCGCATGCGCACGAGCACCTCACGTGGCCCGATCTCGGGTTCCGGCAGGTCGACGAGCCGCATCACCTCGGGCTCGGCCAGCACTACGGCCTTCATTCACTACCTCCACATGTCCGCACCTCGCATGCTAACCGCTAATTAACCAGTTAGTCCATTAGCTGAGGTTCGGTTCAGCGCGTTGGGCGGTGGAGCTGGTTCGCGGGAGGGGCGATCGGGGGGCGCGCAAGCAGGCCCGCGCGCCGATCGATCTGGCTGGACGGCGGGGCAGGCACGATACGCCGATCGGGGAGGACCTCGATCGTGGACTGGGCAGTCTCGAATTGGGTCATATGGCGGGCTGCCACTGGCCCACAGCGCCTGCGCGGGTTCGTCCCCCGCAGCGTGCGAGGATGCTTGCTGTGGATGAGCGCCTGGTCTACGCGATCCCCCTGCGGAACCGGTTCCGCGAAATCACCGTGCGCGAAGGGGTGCTCCTGCGCGGCCCCGCGGGCTGGGGGGAGTTCTGCCCGTTCGCCGACTACGACGACCGCGAAAGTGCGCCCTGGCTCGCGGCTGCGGTGGAGGCCTCCGAGCTGGGGTGGCCAGCGCCGGTGCGGGATCGGGTCGAGGTGAACACCACCGTGCCCGTCGTCGGGGCCGAGGCCGCCTACGAGATGGTCGCCGCGTCGGGGTGCCGGACCGCCAAGGTCAAGGTCGCCGACCCGCGGGCGTCCATTGTGGAGGACTGCGAGCGCGTGGCGGCCGTCCGGGACGCGCTCGGGCCTGGCGGGGCGATTCGCGTCGACGCGAACACCGCCTGGGAGGTCGACACCGCGGTGAAGGCGATTCGCGAGCTGGATCGTGCCGCGGGTGGGCTCGAGTACGTCGAACAGCCGTGCCCGTCGATCGACGAGCTGGCCGCCGTGCGGCGGAAGGTGGATGTGCGCATCGCGGCGGACGAGTCGATCCGGCGGGCCGAGGATCCGCTCCGGGTGGCGGTCGCGAAGGCGGCCGACGTGGCCGTGATCAAGGTCGCTCCCCTCGGCGGTGTCCGCCGGGCGCTGGAGGTCGCCGAGGCCGCCGGGCTGCCGTGCGTGGTGTCGTCGGCGGTGGAGACCAGCGTCGGGCTGGCGGCAGGCCTCGCGCTCGCCGGGGCGCTGCCCGAGCTGGAGTTCGCCTGCGGCCTGGGCACGATGTCCCTCCTCACCGACGACACGACCAGTCACTCACTGTCCCCTGTGGACGGTTACCTGCCGGTCCTGCGGCAGGCGCCGGAACCGGACCGCGCAGCCGAAACCGCCGCAGACGAGGCCACCGCGAAGGCTTGGCTCGATCGCCTCCATCGCGTCGAGGGCCAACAGTAGACACAACGGGCCGCCGAGGCGTTGAATCACCGCGCCGTGCTCTGCATGCGAAGAGGCGGCCGACGAGCGCACCGGCAGCTCACTGTCCCCAGTGGATGGTTACCTCCCGGTCCCGTGGCAGGCGCCGGAACCGGACCGCGCAGCCGAAACCGCCGCAGACGAGGCCACCGCGAAGGCTTGGCTCGATCGCCTCCATCGCGTCGAGGGCCAACAGTAGACACAACGGGCCGCCGAGGCGTTGAATCACCGCGCCGTGCTCTGCGTCGGAAGAGGCGGCCGACGAGCGCACCGGCAGCTCACTGTCCCCTATGGACGATTACCTCCGGTCCTGCGGCAGGCGCCGGAACCGGACCGGTAGACACGACGGAACTGCGGCTCCGCGGTGCCGCGGTGTGGGGCGAGCCAAGCCAGCGCCCCACACTGCGATCGACAACCCGCAGGCTAAGCCACTGCCTCGTCTGCGTCCGCGGACGCGGCCGACGAGCGCACGGGCAGCGTCTCGAACGCCGCAGGCGGCTCCCGCCAGGTCACCGAATCTCCGGACCGCACGGCGCGCCACACGCGCTGCGGTGTCAGCGGCATGTCGATGTGCCGCACGCCCAGATGAGCCAGCGCGTCGATCACCGCGTTCTGCACCGCCGGCGTTGAACCCACCGTCGCCGACTCGCCGATTCCCTTGGCGCCCAACGGGTTCCGGTCGGTCAACGTCTCGGTGTTGCTGACCTCCAGCGTCGGCACGTCGGCGGCCGTGGGAAGGTGGTAGTCGGCGAAGGTCGCGGTCACCGGGTTGCCGTCCTCGTCGTAGGAAACCTGCTCCCACAACGCCTGCGCGATCCCCTGCACCGCGCCGCCGTGCTGCTGCCCGCGCACGATCATCGGGTTCAGCACGCGCCCGCAGTCGTCCACGGCGATGTGCCGCAACGGTTTCACGAAGCCCGTCTCGACGTCCACCTCGACCACCGACACGTGCGCCCCGAACGGGAACGTCGCCCCGCCCGGCTTGAAGTCCGTCGTCTCCAGCAGCGGGCGGCCCTCCGCCGCGGCGGCCTCGGCCAGCTCCGCCCAGCCGATCGTCGCCTGCGGGACCCCCGCCACGCCGAGCCGCCCGTCGGTCAGCACGATGTCGTCCACGCCCGCCTCCAGCCGCGACGCGGCCAGCTCGCGAGCGCGCTCCAGCACCAGGTCCGCCGCCTGCCGCACCGCGCTGCCGCCCACCTGCAGCGAACGCGAACCGCCCGTGCCTGCGCCACGCGGCACCGCGGCCGTGTCCGACTGCACGAACTCGACCGACTCCAGCGGGATCCCCAGCGCGTCGGCCACCAGCATCGCGAACGACGTCGCGTGGCCCTGCCCGTGCCCGGACGTGCCGACCTTGATCGCCGCCGTTCCGTCCGCCCGGACCTCCACCGACGCGAACTCGCCGCTGCCGCCACCGGTGATCTCGACGTACGCGCTCACCCCGATCCCCAGCAGCCGCGACTCGCCGGCCGCGATGCGCCGCCGCTGCTCGGCCCGCAGCTCGTCGTAACCCGCGACCTCCAAGGCCTTCCGCAGCGGCAGGTCGTAGTCGCCGCTGTCGTAGCTCGCGCCGCTGAACGTCGTGTACGGGAACTCCTCCGGGCGCAGGAAGTTGCGCCGCCGGACCTCCGCCGGATCCATGCCCAGCTCCGCCGCGGCCAGGTCCATCAGCCGCTCCAGCATCGCCGTCGCCTCCGGACGGCCCGCACCGCGGAACGCCCCGACCGGTGCGGTGTTCGTCAGCGCCGCTATCGCCGCGTAGCTGATCTTCGGGATCCGGTACACGCCCTGCGCCATCGTCCTGGTCGGACCGAGCGCCAGCCCGCCGCCGAATCCCGCGTACGCACCCGCGTCGCCGACCACCCGGCAGCGGAGGCCGACGATCGTCCCGTCGCGCCGCAGCCCCAGCTCGCCGTACTGCACCTGCGCCCGGCCCTGCGGCGAGGCCTGCAGGTTCTCCGACCGCGTCTCCGTCCACTTCGCCGGCCGCCCGAACCGCCGCGCCGCCTCGATCACCACCGCATGCTCGGCCGTGACCCCGACCTTGCCGCCGAACGCGCCACCCACGTGCGGCGCCACCACGCGGATCCGGTCGCCGTCGTAGCCGAACAGCTTCGCCGCCGCGGCCCGGAAGCCGTGCGGCATCTGGGTCGACACGTAGACCGTCAGATCGAACTCGCCGTCGCCGGGCAGGGCGACGATCGCGTTGCCCTCCATCGGCGCCACCGCCAGACGCTGGTTCTCGATCCGCGCACGCACCACGACATCGGCGTCGTCGAGCACCTCGTCGCCCACGGCGTCCCGCTCACCGGCCGCGATGTTCGAGCCGATTTCCGGGAACTGCAGCGGCGCGCCGTCGTCCAGCGCCTGCTCGGGGTCGACCACTGCGGGGAGCGGTTCGTAGTCCACATCGACCAGTTCGAGCGCGTCCACCGCAGCCGCCGCGCTTTCCGCGACCACGGCGGCCACCGGCTCCCCGGCGAAGCGCACCCGGTCGGTGGCCAGCGCGTACCGCTTCGCCCGCGGGTTGAGGTCCATGAACACCGGTAGCTCGGCCAGGTCGAGGTCCGCGGCGGTGAGCACCGCGATCACCCCCGGCGCCGCGGCAGCCTCCGCGGTGTCGATGCCGTTGACCAGCGCATGCGCGAACGGCGACCGGACAAAGGCGACATGGCAGACGCCCTCGAACTTCAGGTTGTCGACGAAGGTTCCACGACCACGCACCAGATCCGGGTCCTCGACCCGCCGGACCTCGGTGCCGAGCAAAGATCCCGCCATGTGACCGACCTTAACCGCCCCGGAGCACCCTGGCCCAGAGGTTTCCGGGTGCGCTCGGGGTTCGTCCCCGATGCGCTCACCACCCACCGCGGCCGACGATGGGGACATGACGAACACAGCGACCACCACGAAGCTCCGCCGCAGCTCCACCGACAAGATGATCGCCGGCGTCGCCGGTGGCTGGGCCCGGCTGCTCGGCGTCGACGCGGCCATCATCCGCATCGTCCTCGTCGCCGCGACTCTGCTCGGGTTCGGCGCGCCGATCCTGCTCTACGCGATCTGCTGGATGCTCATGCCGCAGGAGTAGCGCAGCAAAAAGCCCGGATGCGCGGTGCGCACCCGGGCTTTCGCCGGACTGGTGGATCAGAAGTCCATGCCGCCCATGCCACCGGTCGGGTCGCCACCCGGAGCGGCAGCAGCCTTCTCCGGCTTGTCGGCGACGACGGCCTCGGTGGTCAGGAACAGGCCCGCGATCGAAGCCGCGTTCTGCAGCGCCGAACGGGTCACCTTGGCGGGGTCGATGACGCCGGCCGCGACCAGGTCCTCGTAGTCGCCGGTCGCCGCGTTCAGGCCGTGGCCCTCCGGCAGACCCTTGACCTTCTCCGCCACGACGCCGCCCTCGAGACCGCTGTTGACCGCGATCTGCTTGAGCGGAGCCTCGACGGCGACCTTGACGATGTTCGCGCCGGTCGCCTCGTCACCCGAGAGGCGCAGGCCCTCGAAGGCAGCCTTGGACGCCTGCAGCAGGGCCACGCCACCACCGGCGACGATGCCCTCCTCGACGGCGGCCTTCGCGTTGCGAACGGCGTCCTCGATGCGGTGCTTGCGCTCCTTGAGCTCGACCTCGGTGGCGGCACCGGCCTTGATGACGGCCACGCCGCCGGCCAGCTTCGCCAGCCGCTCCTGCAGCTTCTCGCGGTCGTAGTCGGAGTCCGACTTCTCGATCTCGGCGCGGATCTGGTTCACCCGGCCCTGGATCTGGTCCGCGTCGCCGGCACCCTCGACGATGGTCGTCTCGTCCTTGGTGATGACGGCCTTGCGGGCCTTGCCCAGCAGGTTCAGGTCCGCGTTCTCCAGCTTGAGGCCCACGTCCTCGGAGATGACCTGGCCACCGGTCAGGATCGCGATGTCCTGCAGGATGGCCTTGCGGCGGTCACCGAAGCCGGGAGCCTTGACGGCGACGGACTTGAAGGTGCCGCGGATCTTGTTGACGACCAGGGTGGCCAGGGCCTCGCCCTCGACGTCCTCGGCGATGATCAGCAGCGGCTTGCCCGACTGCATGACCTTCTCCAGGACCGGCAGCAGGTCCTTGACGTTCGAGACCTTCGAGCCGAACAGGAGGATGTACGGGTCCTCCAGGACGGCTTCCTGGCGCTCGGCGTCGGTGACGAAGTAGCCCGAGATGTAGCCCTTGTCGAAGCGCATACCCTCGGTGAGCTCGAGCTCGAGGCCGAAGGTGTTCGACTCCTCGACGGTGACGACGCCTTCCTTGCCGACCTTGTCCAGCGCCTCGGCGATCAGCTCGCCGATGGTGCGGTCCGCGGCCGAGATCGAGGCGGTGGCAGCGATCTGCTCCTTGGTCTCGACCTCCTTGGCGGCCTTGTGCAGCTGCTCGACGACGGCCTCGACCGCCTGCTCGATGCCACGCTTGAGGGCGATCGGGTCGGCACCGGCGGCCACGTTGCGCAGACCTTCGCGCACGAGCGCCTGGGCCAGCACGGTGGCGGTGGTGGTGCCGTCACCGGCTACGTCGTCGGTCTTCTTGGCGACTTCCTTGACGAGCTCGGCCCCGATCTTCTCCCACGGGTCCTCGAGCTCGATCTCCTTGGCGATGGAGACACCGTCGTTGGTGATCGTCGGCGCGCCCCACTTCTTTTCGAGCACGACGTTGCGGCCACGGGGGCCAAGCGTCACCTTGACGGCGTCGGCCAGGGTGTTGAGTCCGCGCTCAAGCCCGCGGCGGGCGTCCTCGTCGAACGCGATCAGTTTGGCCATTGGGGTGTTGTCCTCCGGTAGTGGTCGCTGCCATGACCTGCTTCAGGACTGGCAGCAGGACACTTAGCTCGGCCAGGCTCGGTGCCCGCGACGGACGACCTGCTCGGTGTTCCGAGCCGGCCTCACCGTCCCGACCATTGGTGCGTTGGCACTCGACACCGCCGAGTGCCAACGCCTGTTTAGCACTCTCCGGGGGCGAGTGCAAGAACCGCACGTCAGGGGCTCGGTTTGATGGAGATCGTCGCGGGCGGCGGGCCGCCGCCGGTGGACTGGCCGGTCGCGCCGCCGGTGGGACCGACGGGGATGTTGGGCGCGGTGGTCGGCGCGGGCCCGGAGCCGCCGCCGCGATTCACCAGAACGAGGGTCACGACGACCGCCGCGACGACGACGAGCCCGGCCAGGCCCGCCCACAGCCACTTGAGGCCGCCACCCTTCTTCGGCGGCTGCTGCCCGTAACCGTAGGGCTGTTGCTGGGGCCAGCCCGGGTTCCACGGCTGGCCCTGCGGAGCGTTCGGGTGGAACTGCGGCGCCGGCATGCCGGGGTGGCCGTACGGGTTCCCGGGCGGCTGGTGTCCCGGCGGGCCGTAGGGGCCCGGCTGGCCGGGGTGGCCCGGTTGAGCGCCGCCCGGCTGGCCGGGGCGCCCCTGCTGATCGCCGTGGCCCTGCGGGCCGCCGGGACCGGGCTGGTGTCCTTGGCCGGGGTGGCCACCGCTGTGGACGGCGCCTGGCTGACCCGGCTGACCGCCGGCCTGGCCGATGCCCGAGGCACCAGCGCCCGGCTGCCCCGGACCGGGCTGCCCTGGCTGGCCGACGCCCGGCTGCCCAACGCCCTGCCCAACGCCGGGGCCACCAGTGCCCGGTTGCACGCCCGGACCGGGCTGCCCTGGTTGACCGGAGCCCGGCTGTCCGCCGGCCTGGCCGGCGCCCGGGCCACCAGCGCCCGGCTGCCCCGAGCCCGGCTGGCCGGCACCCTGGCCTGCGCCGTGCGGGCCGGGGTGGCCGCCCGGCTGTCCCGGCGGGTACGGCTGCATGCCGGCCTCCCGTGTCGCGACCTGGGGCGGACCCGGCGGCGTCGTCGAGGCGGCGGCCGGGCCGAGGGCCTTGCGCGCCGCCGTGATCAGCTCGACGCAGTTGTCGTAGCGGTCCGCCGGGGCCTTGGCCATGCCCTTGCGTACGACCTCGTCGACGGCGGAGGGCAGCCCGACCACGCCCGACACCGCGGGCGGTTCGACGGCGAGGTGCCCCTTGATGACCGTCGGCACGTCGCCGCTGAACGGGGGCTGCCCGGTGAGGCACGCGTACAGCACGCACGCCAGCGCGTACTGGTCCGTGCGCCCGTCCAGTGGCTCCCCGCGCAGGTGTTCCGGCGCGGCGTAGGTCGGCGACCCGAGGAAGTCGCCACCACGGGTGCGGTGACCGGTCGCGCCGCGCCGGGTCAGCCCGAAGTCGGCGACGTAGACGTGCTCGCGCGCCGACTCCCGGCTGGTGACCAGCACGTTGGCCGGTTTGACGTCGAGGTGGACCAGGCCGCGTTCGTGCAGGCAGTCCAGCGCGTCCGCGACCTGGTCCAGCAACCGCAGGGTGCGGTCGGGGGAGATCGGTCCGTCCGCGATGAGACTCGCCAGATCCGCCCCGTCGACGAGGCGCATGGCGATGTAGAGCATCCCGTCGAGCTCACCGAAGTCGTACAACGGCACGACGTTCGCGTGATCCACGGCGGAGGTGTTGCGCGCCTCGTCCACGAACCGTTCGCGGAACTCGGCGTCGGCACCGAGGTGCTCGCCGATCACCTTCAAGGCCACCTTGCGGCCGAGCCGCACGTCGGTGGCCTTGTACATGACGCTCATGCCACCCTTGCCGAGCACTCCGTCTATGCGGTAGTTGCCCAGCCGGCGACCGGTGAGGTCCCCCGACACATCGCCTGTCACACGGGGCAGCCTACTGCCGGCTTCCACAGCGACGCGAAGCGTCTCCGTTGAGGGTGGTGGCGGGGAAGCGGCCGGCCCCTAGGACACTTTGCGGACGTCCGCTGCCTGTGTCCGGCCGTCCCGGCCGGCCTCGATCTGGAACTCGACTTGATCGCCCTCGTCCAAAGTGCGGAATCCGTCCGACTGGATGGCCGAGTAATGCACGAACACATCAGGTCCCTCGGGGGACGCGATGAACCCGTAGCCTTTTTCGGAATTGAACCACTTGACCGTGCCAACAGCCACGGTTTCCTCCTTGCGAAAACCACCGAGAGCCGTGCCCGCCCGGCTCCCGAAGTGGAAGTCACGGTACCGGAGAAACGCGAAGGATCAATAAGATTCAGCGAGATTTACGCGCTTGCACCAAAAGCGTGCCCGGTCCCGCGAAGTCGATCATGAGCCCGTCGCCCGTCCGGATCGACTGTTGCCCCGAAGGATCCAACGCCCGCAGGCGGCACTGGACACTGTCCGGGTAGGCCAGCAGGTGCCCCGGCCGGACGGAGATCAGTTCGCCCGCCGCGAGCTGGAACTGGTCCACCGGCCCGGCGCAGGCGAGCACGAGCGGGCCCGTCCCGCTGTAGTGCTCCAGGAACCCGTGCTCGGCGCCGAACATCGCCTGCAGGCCCGGCCACGAGTCGGCGCGCACCGACGCCGGGCGGGCGAGCACGGCCTGCCGCGCCACGCACCAGCCGGTGCGGCCGTCGAACTCCAGCGGGTAGACGTCGCCGGCTCCGGCGGGCGCGAGGTCGAGCCAGCCACCTTCCTTGGGCGCGGTGAACACCGACGGCGACTTGCGGCCGCCGCCCACCTCGGTGAGTCCGAAGCTGCTCGCGAACATCGACTCGCCCCGCGCCTGCACGGCTTCGCCGGGACCCAGGATCACTCGGGCGACGCCGAACGCTGGCGTGTGCCGGGTGCGGACCTGCATGCCTCCCCCTCCAGATCAACGAGCGGGGGAAGTGTTGCACGGCCACCCCGGCGAGGCAGGATGGTCCGCGTGATTTCCGTCGACACCTACCGCGCCGCCGTCACCGAGCTGCTGGGCACCGCCCCGGCGACCGCGCTCCCGCTGGCCGAGTGCCCCGGGCTGGTGCTGGCCGAGGACGTCCCCGCCGGCGTCTCGCTGCCGCCGTTCGACAACTCGGCCATGGACGGCTACGCGGTGCGCGCGGTCGACGTCGCGTCCGCCACCGCCGCGACCCCGGTCGAGCTGCCGGTCGCCGAGGACATCCCGGCCGGACGCACCGACGTGCCGCCGCTGCTGCCGGGCACCGCGCACCGCATCATGACCGGCGCGCCGATGCCGCCGGGCGCGGACGCGGTGGTGAAGGTCGAGGACACCGACGGCGGCACCGAGAAGGTGTCGATCCGGGAGCCGGCCGCGGTCGGCACGCATCTGCGCCGCACGGGCGAGGACGTCACCGCGGGCACGGTCGCGCTGCACGCCGGCACCGTCCTCGGGCCGGCGCAGCTCGGGCTGGCCGCCGCGGTCGGCCTGGACCGGCTGACCGTGCACGCGCCCCTGCGGGTGCTCGTGGTGTCGACCGGCTCGGAGCTGGTGACCCCACCCCAGGAGCTGCGGCACGGGCAGATCTACGAGTCGAACAGCATCATGCTGGCCGCCGCGATCCGTGCGCTGGGCTGCCGGGTCGAAGTGGTGCGCAGCGTGGTCGACGACGTCGAGGAGTTCCGGTCGGCCATCGAGCCGCGGCTCGCGGACGCCGACCTCGTGGTGACCTCCGGCGGGGTCAGCGCGGGCGCCTACGAGGTGGTGAAGGACTCCCTGACCGGCGCCGGCGTCGAGTTCGTCAAGGTGGCCATGCAGCCGGGCGGCCCGCAGGGCAACGGCCGGTGGCATGGGGTGCCGGTGGTGACCCTGCCCGGCAACCCGGTGAGCGTGCTGGTGTCGTTCGAGGTGTTCCTGCGGCCGGCGATCCTGACCGCGCTCGGCCACCGGCAGGTCGACCGGCTGCGGGTGCGGGCGCGGCTCACCGAGTCACTGCGCTCGCCTGCCGGGCGGCGTCAGTTCCGCCGCGGGTTCTACTCGCAACACGACGGCGAGGTGACCGGCGAGGTCGGCCCGCGCGGCGGGCCGGGCTCGCACCTGCTGGCCGCGTTCGCGCAGGCCAACTGCCTGATCGAGCTGCCGGAGGACGTGGTGGACGCGCCGGAGGGCAGCGAGGTGGACGTGCTCCTCCTGCCGACTGGTACCTCAGTGTGACTTCTTGTAACAGTTGGCCTACGACTGGTTACTGATTCGCTTGCGGAGGCTAAGATTCAGCCCCTACGGCACCAGCCCGTCACGCCGGGCCGCTGGGCCGTCGGGGGGTTCAGCGGCCCGGCGCGACGAATCGAGGGCTCGCGCGCAACGCACCAGCGCCACCGCGGTTTCGGTGGACACCAGCCGGGGTAACGGAACGCTGTCGATGTCCGCGCGCCATGCCTGGAACAGCTCGGAAAGGCGCTCTTCGCGGATGCGCTCCGGGGCCGACATGACGGTTCCTCTCTGCTGTTACTACGGTCTGCATCGGCCGTCGCCACGAATCGTTAGCAACGCCCGCCCCGCACGGGGGCCCGTTCGGCGGGACGCGGAACGGGCCACGCGGACCTGGCGGTAGCGTGGATACCCGGATCGGCGAATCAGCACGCCTCGCCTGGCGTCACGGACCGGTCACACCTTGGACACGAACCAATCGGGACACCGCTTCGATGAGCAGCACTGCGCCGGACAAGGCGAGCAATCCGATCACCCATGCCCTGAACCTCGCGCGCGAGACGTTGCCGCCCATGCACCCCGCCGGGCGGCCGTTCGTCGCCGGCGGGGTCGCGGCCACGCTGCTGCTGCGGCGGGCCTGGAAGCCGCTGGGCGCCGTCGGCGCGCTGGCGACCCTGGCGACCGCCGCGTTCTTCCGCGAGCCCAAGCGCGTGCCGCCGGAGCGGGACGACCTCGTCCTCGCCGCGGCGGACGGCATCGTCTCGCTGATCGAGGAGGCCACCCCGCCCGCGGAGCTGGGCCTGCCGGCCGAACCGCGGATGCGGGTCAGCGTGTTCCTGTCGGTCTTCGACGTGCACGTGCAGCGCGTGCCCGCCACCGGGGTCGTGGAGCGCGTCGCCTACCGGCCGGGCAAGTTCCTCTCCGCCGACCTGGACAAGGCCAGCGACGACAACGAGCGCAACTCGGTGCTGCTGCGCACCGAGGCCGGGCACGAGCTGGTGGTCGTGCAGATCGCCGGGCTGGTCGCGCGCCGGATCCTGTGCCAGGTCGCCGACGGTGAGAAGGTCAGGGCCGGGGACACCTACGGCCTGATCCGGTTCGGCTCGCGGGTGGACATCTACCTGCCGCCGGGCAGTGAGGTGCTGGTGCGCAAGGGCCAGCGGACGATCGGCGGCGAGACGCCCCTGGCTTCGCTGCCGGAGCGAGGAGCCTGATCATGGTCCGGGTGATGACACCGTCGGTGCGGCTGCTGCCCAACGCGATCACCGTCCTCGCGCTGTGCGCGGGCCTGTCCGCCGCGCAGTTCGCGCTCAACCGGCAGTTCGTGCTGGCGATCGGCGCGATCGGCGTCGCGGCCGTCCTGGACAGCCTGGACGGCCGCATCGCCCGGCTGCTCGACGCGACGTCCAAGATGGGCGCCGAGCTGGACTCGCTGTCCGACGCCATCTCCTTCGGTGTCTCCCCGGCGCTCGTGCTCTACATCTGGTTCGGCGACACCTCGGGCATCGGCTGGATCGTGTCGCTGACCTTCGCCGTGTGCATCGTGCTGCGCCTGGCCCGCTTCAACACGCTGCTGGACGTGGAGAAGCCGCCGTACGCGAAGGAGTTCTTCGTCGGCGTGCCCGCGCCCGCGGGCGGCCTGTGCGCGCTGATGCCGGTGATCCTGACGCTGGAGTTCGGCGAGGGCTGGTGGTCGTCGGCGCCGGTCGTCTACGTGTGGACGGTGGCGATCGCGCTGCTGCTGATCAGCAGGCTGCCGACGCTGTCGCTGAAGTCGGTCAAGGTGCCGGCGAAGGCCGCCGCGCCGCTGCTGGTCGGGGTCGGCCTCGCGGCGGCGGCGATCATCCAGTACCCGCTGATCGCGCTGGCCGCCGCGCTGCTGCTGTACCTGGCGCACATCCCGTACGCCGTGCGGCGCTACCAGTGGCTGGCCAACCACCCCGAGGCGTGGGGCGTGCCGCTGCGCGAGCGCCGGGCGATCCGGCGCAGCACGAGCCGCCTGCGGCTGCGCCGGCCACGGATCCGGGTCGCGGGCAACCAGCGGCTCGGCGTGCGCCGGACGACGGACCACGTGGTGCGCGGGGTGCGCACGTACCCGGCGGCGGAGAGCCAGGACCGCTCGCGGCGCCGCAGCTGGCGCCGCATCGGCCTGCGCCAGCGCAACCGCTAGCTGTATCCGGTCAGGACGTTGGTAGCGGCGTGTCTGGCTGAGTAAACGAGAACCTCCGGTTGGGATGTGGCTTGTCTAAGGCCCACTCCGATCCGGAGGTTCTCGTGTTCCACGGTATTGCCCGGCTGACGGTTCACGGTCGGCGACTGATCGTTCAACGCCACCAGGCCGGCTGGAAACAGGCCCACATCGCCGAAGCGATGGGCGTGTCCCGCACTTACGTCACCGCGAACGCCGCGGACAGGACTGGATCGGCCTCGAGCTCGGACTCCCACCCCGCACCGTGTCGCGGATCCTGCGCCGCCACGAGGTGCCCTACCTGGCCGAGTGCGACCCGATCACCGGCGACGTCATTCGCGCCTCCCGCGCAACCGGCGTCCGTTACGAACGCGAACGACCGGGTGAGCTGGTCCACCTGGACGTCAAGAAGCTCGGCAAGATCCCCGACGGCGGTGGCTGGCGTGTCCACGGCCGCAGCGAACAGGTCCGTGCTCGCGGCATCGGCTACGACTACGTCCACTCACTCCTCGACGACCACTCCCGCCTGGCCTACTCCGAGATCCTGCCCGACGAGAAGGGCTCGACCTGCGCAGCGTTCCTACTGCGTGCCGCCGCCTACTTCGCCGATCACGGAATCCCGTATCGAGCGCGTGATCACCGACAACCACCTGCAGGCCGAGTGGGCCTACCGGCACGCCTTCACCAGCAACGAGGCACGAGCAGCAGCACTTGCAGCCTGGATCGAGCACTACAACACTGAACGCCGCCACAGCGCACTCGGAGGACGACCGCCCATCAGCCGGCTACCAACCTAACGGCCGGATACAGCTAGCGCAGGCCCCGGACGAACAGGTCGAGCTGGTAGCGGAAGTCCTGCACGCAGTCGATCTCGGCCAGCGCGGGCATCACCCGGTGCAGGTTCGGGTGCCGCTGCGGCGTGACGGTGCGGCGGAACCACTCGACGGCCGGCTCCGCCCGTTCGGCGGCCAGTCCGCCCGCGCCGACCAGCACGGCGCCGAACACCATCCCGATCAGCGACCGGTAGCCGCGCGCCGCGTGGTGGTCGTCGAGCCCGGCGTCCAGCAGCGCGCCGAGCATCGCGTCCATCAACCGGACCGCGCCCTCGGACAGCGGGTTGGCCTGCTCGGCGGTGAGGGCGCGGACGACGGCCGGGTGGCGGTTGAGCGTCTCGAACGCGTTCAGCCCGAGGGCGCGCAGCCGCTCGTCCCACGGCAGCCCCGGGTCCGGTAGCTCGACCTGCTCGAAGACCCGCGCCGCGATGCCGTCCAGCAGGTCCTGCTTGTTCGCGACGTGGTTGTAGAGCGACATCGCCTCCACGCCGAGCTCGGCCGCGAGCTTCCGCATCGACAGGCCGGTGAGGCCGTTCTCCCCGACCAGCCGCAGCGCGGCGTCGAGCACCTTCTCCCGCGTCAGCGCCATGCCTTACAGTGTAAATACTTACAGCGTAAGCCCCTGGGAGGACGCAGATGGACGCGGACGAACTGCTGACCACCACCCGCTCGGTGCGGCGCAAGCTGGACCTGGACCGGCCGGTCGAGCAGGAGGTGATCACCGAGTGCCTGCGCATCGCCATGCAGGCGCCGATCGCGGGCAATCAACTGGACTCGATCCGCTGGCTCGTGGTCCGGGACCCGGAGCTGAAGGCCCGCGTCGCCGGACCGGTCCGCGAGGTGGGTGAAGCCGCCCAGCGCCAGTACGGCCACCTGGTCCCGCCCCGCTCGCTCGCGTCGGCGAAGTTCCTGCTGGACAACATCCACCGCGTGCCAGCGCTAGTGCTCGCCTGCCTGGCCGGACGACCGGACGGCGGCAACGCCGAGCTGACCGGGTTCTACGGGTCGATCTACCCGGCGATCTGGAGCTTCCAGCTCGCGCTGCGCGCCCGCGGCCTGGGCAGCACGATCACCGGCTACCACCTGTTCGGCCACGAGGCGGAGGTCGCGCGCCTCCTCGGCATCCCCGAGGGCTTCACGCAGGTCGCGTTGCTGCCGGTCGCCTACACGACGCAGAAGGACTTCCGGCCGGCCGCGCGACCACCGGTCGAGGAGATCACCTACCTCGACCGGTGGGGCGCCCGCGTCAGCTGAGTTCCAGGACGGCCTTGCCGCGCAGCCGGCGGCCGAGCAGCGCCGCGGTCGCCTCGGCGTGCCGGGACCAGTCGCCGCGCCAGGTGATCCCGGCGTCGAGGCGCCCCGCGGTCACCTCGGCGGCGAGCCAGGTGAGGTCCTCGGTGAAGTCGGTCCGCGGGTCGGCGAGCAGGAAGAACGTGCTGATCGACCGGTCGTGGCGGCCGTCGGTGGGCACGAACGCGCCGACCGGGAACACGACGTCCTCCCCCGCCGAGTGCCCGACGCTGACCAGCCGGCCGCCGGCGCGCAACGCCTTGAACGCGGCCACCATCTGCTCGCCCTCCACGTTGTCGAGCACGCCGTGGACAGGCCGGCTCACCTCGGCCGGATGCTTGATCACCTCGTGCGCGCCGAGCGCTTCGAGCACCCTCACCTGAGCCGGATCCGCACTGACCGCGACGACCTCGGCGCCCGCCCGCGCCGCGAGCTGCACCGCGAAGCGGCCGACGCCGCCGGACGCCCCGGTGATCATGATCCGCTTGCCCAGCGTCTGCCCGAACCGCCGCAGCACGTGCAGCGCGGTCAGCCCGGCCACCGGGATCGTGCTGATCGCGCCACCGTCCGCCCACTCCGGCACGGTGCCGATCGCGGTGGTCCGCACGGCCCGCAGTTCGGCCCAGGCGCCGGTCATGCCCAGCGTGATCACGCGGGTTCCGGCAGCCGGTCCGGAGCCATCGGCAGCAGCCCGCACCACGACGCCCGTCGCGTCCCAGCCCGGCACGCTTCCCTCGGGCAGCTGGCCGGTGTCCACCATGAAGGCCTCGCCGTAGTTGAGCGAGACGGCCTCGACCCGCACCAGGGCCTCGTCCGGCGCGGGCACCGGATCAGGCGCGTCGGCCAGCGCGAGGCGGGATTCCGCGGATTGGTCGACGACGAGCGCACGCATGTTCTCTCCTCCGAAAGCGATCTTGCGACCATAGTGCCACTGAGTGGCACTTGCCATCAAGGCGCATCAACTAGACTGATCGTGATGACCACGACCGAGCAGTCGCTCCCGCTGCGGGAACGCAAGAAGCTGCGCACGCGCCAGGCGCTGGCCGAGACCGCCGTCGCCATGTTCACCGAGCGCGGCTTCGACGCGACCACGCTCGACGAACTGGTCGACGCGGTCGAGGTCTCCAAGCGGACCTTCTTCCGCAACTTTTCGTCCAAAGAGGACGTCGCGCTCACCGCGATCAAGCAGCTGTGGGAGACCTACCTCGGTGTGCTCGCGGAGCAGCCGCCGTCCGGGCCGCTGCTCGGCGTGCTGAAGGACGCCCTGCTGACGACCCTCGGCAGGCTGGACGACCACTGGTACCGGCAGTTCCTGCCGACGGTCCGGCTGACCGAGGGGTGCGCGGCGCTGCACGCGCACTCGCTGCGGTACTGCGCGGAGGTCAAGGCCGAGATCGTCCGCATCCTCGGCGGCGCTCCCGATCTCGGGCTGCGGCTGCTGGTCGAGGTCGTGATCGGGACGTGGAACTGCGCGCTGGCCGAGTGGAGCCCGTCCGGCGAGCGGGACCTGCTGCCGGTCCTCGTCAACCGCGCGTTCGACACCCTTCCGGCCGCGCTCGCCCTAGAGTGAGGGCGTGAGCGCGCCCCAGATCACGTTGACCATCCGGCACACGCCGTCCGCACTCGACACCCGGCGCGGCATCGTCCGCCTGCACCCGGAGGTCCTGGACGCGCTCGGCCTGCGTGCCTGGGACGCCGTGCACCTCACCGGCGCCCGGGTGAGCGCCGCGCTCGCCGCGCCCGGCGACGCGGCCGGGACCCCCGGGTTCGTCTTCGCCGACGACGTGACCCTGTCGAACCTCGGCGTCACCGAGGGCTCGGAGGTCGTGGTCGCCCCGGCGGACGTCACGCAGGCCCGCTCGGTCACCGTCGCCGGGTCGCGGCTGGCCAGCGCGTCGGTGTCGCCGAACACGCTGCGGCTCGCGCTCACCGGGAAGGTCCTGACGGTCGGCGACGCGGTGTCCCTCCTCCCGCAGGATCTAGCGCCGGCTCCGGGCTCGGACGTGACGACCGTCCGCGGCCAGTTGTCCCGCGCGATCGGCGCAGGCTGGACCACCGAACTGCTCACGGTCACCGCGACCGAGCCCGGCGGGCCGGTCGTGATCTGCCCGTCCACGGTGGTCAGCTGGCGGGACGGCGCCCACTCGAACGCCCAGCCGAGCGCCCAGGCGAACGCACAGTCGAGCGCACCCGCGACGGCAGCTCCGGTGGCCGCCCCGCGGGCGGAACCCGAGGTGACCCCCGAGCCGGAGGAGCCCGCCCCGCCGGTCAGCGACCTGTGCGGCGCGCACGACCAGGCCCGCACCCTGGCGGAGTGGGTCGACCTGACGTTCCGGCGCCCCGACCTGCTGGCCCGGCTGGGCACCTCCGCCCGGCTGGGGGTGCTGCTGTCCGGCGCGGAGGGCGTGGGCAAGGCGACGCTCGTCCGGTCGGTCGCGGCGGCCGAGGACCTCCGCCTGGTCACGCTGGCCGCGCCGTCGATCGCCGTGCTGGAGCCGAACGCGATCGCCACCCGGCTGCGTGAGGCGATCGACCAGGCCGCCGCGGGCGGTCCGGCGGTGCTGCTGATCACCGACATCGACACGTTGCTGCCGGCGACCCAGCCGCCGCCCGTCGCGACCGTGGTGCTGGATGAGCTGCGCGGCGCGCTGACGCGCCCGGATCTCGCGGTGGTCGCCACCACCGCCCGCCCCGAGGCGTGCGATCCGCGGCTGCGCGCGGCCGACCTGCTCGACCGCGAACTCGCCATCCCGCAGCCGGACGCCCGGATCCGCACCGAGCTGCTGCGCGTGCTGCTGCGGGACGTGCCGCTGGAATCCACTGTGGACCTCGGCGGGATCGCCGACCGGACACCGGGTTTCGTCGCCGCGGACCTGCTGGCACTGCGCCGGGACGCCGCGGTGCGGGCGGCGCTGCGGCAGCGGGACGTCGAAGAGCCGCGCATCTCGCAGCAGGACCTGCTGGACGCCCTGCAGTCCGTGCGGCCGATCTCGATGTCCACTTCGGACAGCCTGGCGACCGGCGGGCTGACGCTGGAGGACGTCGGCGACATGACCGACGTCAAGCAGTCGCTGACGGAGGCGGTCCTGTGGCCGCTGCGGTACCCGGACTCGTTCGCGCGGCTGGGGATCGCGCCGCCGCGCGGGGTGCTGCTGTACGGGCCGCCCGGTGGCGGCAAGACGTTCCTGGTGCGCGCGCTGGCGGGCACCGGCGCCCTCAACGTGTTCGCGGTCAAGGGCGCCGAGCTGCTGGACAAGTGGGTCGGCGAATCGGAGCGCGCGGTGCGGGAGTTGTTCCGCAAGGCCGCCGACGCCTCGCCGTCGCTGGTGTTCCTCGACGAGATCGACGCGCTCGCGCCGCGCCGCGGCCAGTCTGGTGACTCCGGGGTGTCGGACCGGGTGGTCGCCGCGCTGCTCACCGAGCTGGACGGGGTCGAGCCGATGCGGGACGTGGTCGTGCTCGGCGCGACCAACCGGCCCGAGCTGGTCGACCCGGCCCTGCTGCGCCCCGGGCGGTTGGAGCGGCTGGTGTACGTGCCGCCGCCGGACGCGCAGGCGCGGGCCGACATCCTCCGCGCCACCGCCAGGCACACGCCGCTGGCGTCCGATGTGGACCTGGACGCGGTCGCGGCCGAGCTGGACGGCTACTCGGCGGCGGACTGCGCGGCGCTGATCCGGGAGGCCGCGCTCACGGCGATGCGCGAGTCGCTGGAGGCCGCCGAGGTGACGGCGGCGCACCTGGACACGGCGCGCAAGACGGTGCGGCCCTCGCTGGACCCGGCACAGCTGGCCGCGCTGGAGGCCTACGCGAAGAACCGGGCCTGACACGCGGAAGGGCGGCCGGGAGCGCCGGCCGCCCTTCCGAAAGCCCGGGTTCAGGAACCCTTGACCTGCGAGCCCTTGTAGTCGTTGGTGACGATCACGATGACACCGGGGCTCGCGTCCTGGATGCCCTCGAACCGCGGCTCGACCTTCATGCCGAACGCGATGGCCAGCGAGCGCGCCGCGGTTTCCTCGTCCGTGCCCGGCGTGAAGTACACCGTGGTGGTCGGGATGATGCCCTGCGGGTAGTTGCCGACCTCGACGACGTTCCAGCCGTTCGCGCGCAGCTCGTCGGCGGCGCGGGCGGCCAGGCCGTGGATGGTGCTGTTGTTGTAGACCCGCACCGGCACCCACTTGGCCGCGGTCTGGTCGGCTGGCACCCCGCCGTCACCCGCGCCGGGGGCTCCCGTCGTGCCGCCCGGCTGGGTCGCCGTGCCACCGGGCGCGCCGGGCGTCGCGGTGTCCGTCGGCTGCCCGGGCGGCGGTGTCTCGGAGGCCGGCGGGACCGGGCTCGACGGCGCCGGCTCCGTGGGGCTCGCGCCCGTGGTCTCGGTCGGCGCGGTCGTCCCGTCCGTGGCCGTCGGGCTCGGCGCCGCGGTCTGGCCGTTGTCCCCGTCGCCGTTCAGCGCGGTGATGCCACCGATCACGACCGCCACGAGAGCGACCCCGATCAGCACCACACCGGCCAGGCGCAGCGGGCGGGACAGGCCCTGCAGAAAGTTCATAGCGCCTCGATCCCCAGTCGCCGGGCGACCCGCTTGCGCTGCCGCGCGGTGCGCATCTTGCGCAGCCGCTTCACCAGCATCGGGTCGGCGCGCATCGCTTCCTCTTTGTCGAGGAGCTGGTTGAGCAGCTGGTAGTACCGGGTGGGCGAGAGGCCGAACTCTTCGCGGACGGCCTGTTCCTTGGCCCCCGCGTAGCGCCACCACTGGCGTTCGAACGCCAGCACCTTGAGCTCACGGGGCGTGAGCCCGCCCTCGTCGCCGGTGGGCTCGGGCGACGGCCGGTCGCCTCCGGCCATCGACTCCGCGGCGTCCATCTGACTCCTCAAATCGCAAACCACACGGTTGTGATCCCGCGGGCGTCATTCAACCACGGGTCGAGGGTCTGGTTGTGGGATCACGGCCCGGCGCGTCACGGCTCGTCCGCTGGGTACGATCGCGGATTGTGACCATCCACCCGATCCGGATCGCCGGTGACCCGGTGCTGCACAACCCCACCCGCGAGGTGGAGAAGTTCGACGACGAGCTGCGCACCCTCACCGACGACATGTTCGAGACCATGTACGCCGCCGAAGGGGTGGGGCTGGCGGCCAACCAGATCGGCGTCGACCTGCGCGTCTTCGTCTACGACTGCCCCGACGACCAGGGTGTGCGGCACAAGGGCCTGGTGGTCAACCCGAGGCTGGAGACCTCCGAGATCCCGGAGACCATGCCCGATCCCGACGACGACTGGGAGGGCTGCCTGTCCGCGCCCGGCGAGTCGTACCCGACGGGGCGGGCGAGCTGGGCCAAGGTCACCGGCTTCGACCTGGACGGCAACCCGATCGAGGTCGAGGGCACCGGGTACTTCGCGCGCTGCCTGCAGCACGAGACCGACCATCTGGACGGCTACATCTACCTGGACCGCCTGGTCGGCCGCCACGCGCGCGACGCGAAGCGCATGCTCAAGCGCAACAAGTGGGGTGTGCCCGGCCTGTCCTGGCTGCCCGGCTCGGAGTGAGCTTTCGCCCTCGGTGAACGAGAGGGCTTTCCGCGTGCCCGCGAGCGCACACTGGTTACTGATGTAAGTGTGTAATCGCGGGGTGGTGGTCGCGTGGATGACTTCGATGCCCTCGACGCCTATTCACGCTCGGTGAGCACCGTGGCCGCCGAGGTGACGCCGCACGTGGCGAGTGTGCGGCTGTCCCGGGGCAGCGGTTCGGCGGTGGTGTTCGCCTACGACGGGCACCTGGTGACGAACGCGCACGTGGTCGGCGGCGGCACGCACGGCACGGCGACGTACTCGGACGGCACCGAGGCGCGGTTCACGGTGGTCGGCGCGGATCCGTTGTCGGACCTGGCCGTGCTGCGTGCGTCGGAGGCGCCGAGCGCGGCCCGGATGGGCGACGCGGACAAGCTGGTCGTCGGGCAGCTCGTGGTGGCGATCGGCAGCCCGCTCGGGCTCGCCGGTTCGGTGACCGCGGGTGTGGTCAGCGCGCTGGGCCGGTCGCTGCCGGTGCAGACCCGCAGCGCCGGGCGGGTGATCGAGAACGTGATCCAGACCGACGCTGCCCTGAACCCGGGCAACTCGGGCGGCGCGCTGGCGGATTCGGCAGGCCGGGTGGTGGGGGTCAACACCGCGGTCGCCGGGTTCGGACTCGGTCTCGCGGTGCCGATCAACGACACCACCCGGCGGATCATCGACACGCTGCTGGTGGAGGGCCGGGTGCGGCGGGCGTACCTCGGGGTGGTCGGGGTGCCGGCGCCGTTGCCGGACGAGGTCGCCGAGCACACCGGGCAGCACGCCGGGCTGCGGATCGTGGAGGTGGTGCGCGGCGGGCCGGCCGAACGGGCGGGGCTGCGGCCGGGCGACCTGGTGCTGACCGTGGGGCGGTCGCGGATCACGGACGCGCAGGACATCCAGCGGCAGCTGTTCGCCGAGGTGATCGGTACGCGGCTGGCCATCACGGTGCTGAGGAACGGTGCGATGGTCGACGTGTTCGCGACGCCGAGCGAGCTGGTGAGCTAGAAGGCCGCGGTGGCGAGCACGAGGTCGAACGGCGCGGGCAGGCGGATCTCCTCGCCGAAGGACACCTGCTCCGAGCGGCGGTAGTGCCCGTCGACGGGATCCGAGAACAGGGTGACCGACGGCTTCGGCTCGGCGTACCGGTCGATCAGGAGGTAGAGGGGCACCGGCGCCTAGGCGTAGGCCCAGAGCTTCTCGACGCGATCCGTGCGGGCGTTGCCCTGGGAGACGATCTCCACCACCAGTTCCGCGGCCTCCGCCGGAACGGGCACGTCGTCCGGACGGGACAGCAGTTCGTGGTGCGGAACCACGACCAGGCCGGGCACGTAGAGCCGGCTCGCGCTCCGAATGGAGACGCCGAGCTTCTGCAGGATGGCCCGATCCTCCGGGACCGACCGCACCAAGGTGCGATGGACCGACGCGGCGATCCTGCTGTGCCCGTTGTCGACGGGCGGCGTCAGTGTCACCCCTGCCGGGGTGATCTCCGCCCGCCAGCCCTCGGGCACGTCGAGGTTCTGCCACTCGCGAAGCCGAGTTTCCCAGTTGCCCATCCGCCGCAGCCTAGAAGGGCGTTTCCCGTGGTCAACCGCGGTCCGGCACGTCTGCCCGCGGCCCTCAGGCGAGCTTCAGCAGCAGCTCGCTCAGCTCCACCGGCATCGTGATCATGCAGTCGTGGCCCGTGGGCAGTTCCCAGACCTCCGCGGGCGTTCCGTTGGGCTGCACGGCGGGCACGGGGCGGCGCGAGAAGCCCTCCGGTTTCACCGTGCAGTGGATGTGCGTCCGCGGGATCGCTCGCGTCGCCGGGTTGTCCAGCCGCACCGGTTGCTGCAGGCAGCGCACCGGCTGGTCGGACAGCATCGTGCGCAACCAGGCGACGTCGTCGGGATCGGTGACGCCGAACAGGCCGGCCGGCGGGGGCAGCTCGGGCATCGGCGGAACGCGCCAGCCGCTGTCGGAGGCCAGCGCCAGATCGATCAGCCCCTGGGTGACGGGCAGGACGTCCGCCGCGGATTCGCCGTCCTCCGGGACCATCGCGTCCAGGTACACCAGCCGCGCGACCCGGTCCGGCAGCTCGTTCGCCACCGACGAGATCACCAGCCCGGCGTAGCTGTGCCCGACGAGCACCACGTCGGTGAGGTCCTCCTCGCGGATCAGCCCGGTCACGTCCGCGACGTGCGTGTCGAGGCCGACCTCGGGGCCGGCCAGGTGCGCCGTGTCGCCGTAGCCGGTCAACGTCGGCGCGAGCACGCGGTGCCCGGCCGCCTCCAGCAACGGCCTCACCCGCGTCCAGCACTCCCCGGTGTGCCACGCGCCGTGCACCAGCAGGTAGGTCGTCATTGTTCGCTCCGATCAGAAACGGGACACTGTCCCGGTTAACATACGGGACAGTGTCCCGCTTAGCTAGCACCGGGTGGGAGAATGGGGCCGTGGACGACAGCGCACCCAAGCGGGCCGACGCGCGGCGCAACCAGAAAGCCCTGCTCGACGCGGCGGCCGCGGTCTTCGTCGCGTCCGGGGTGGAGGCGCCGATCCGCGACATCGCGGCCAAGGCGGGCGTCGGGACCGCCACGATCTACCGCCACTTCCCCACGCGGGCGGACCTGATCATCGCCGTCTACCGGCACCAGGTGGAGGCGCTCGCCGAGGCCGGTCCGGCGCTGCTCGCCGCGAGCGCGACCCCGTACGCAGCCCTCGCGGAGTGGCTCGACCGGTTCGTCGACTTCGTGATCACCAAGCAGGGCCTGCCCGCGGTGCTGCAGTCCGACGACCCCTGCTACGACCCCCTGCACTCCTACTTCCTGGAGCGGCTCGTCCCGGTCTGCACGGGACTACTCGAAGCCGCGGCGGCCGAGATCCGCGGCGGCCTCGACGCCTACGAGCTGATGCGCGGCATCGGCGGCCTGTGCGCGGGCGCGAACAGCAAGCACCCCTACGACGCACGCCGCCTGGTCGGCCTCCTCGTCGCCGGGCTGCGCCGGCCGGACTGAAGACCTCCGCCGCGGTGGAGAGCGGACACGGCCAGCCCGCCGAGCACGCCGACCGCGCCCAGCAACGGCAGCGCGCCCAGCGCGACGCCGGCCGACAACGCGCGCCCGCCCAGCCACGCGCCCGCGCTGATGCCCAGGTTGAAGATCGACGTGTAGACCGCGACCGCGAGTGTCGGCGCTCCGGCGGCGGCCACCACCACCCGCGTCTGCAGCCCGGGGACCAGCGCGAACGCCACCGCGCCCAGCGCGAACACGCCCACCACCGCCCCGGCTCGCACCGAAGCGATCACCGCGAAGAGGGCCAGCGCCGCCGCCAGCACCGCGATGAGCACCCGCAGCGAAGCCCACGGCCACCGGTCCGCGAGCCGCCCACCGGCCAGGTTCCCGCACAGCGCGCCCGCGCCGAACACCATGAGCAGCACGACCACCCCGCCGGGCGGGAAGATCCGGCCGAGGATCGGCGACAGGTAGGTGTAGGCCACGAAGAACCCGGTCTCCGCCACCAGCGTCACCGCCAGCAGCACCAGCACCGGCCGTGTCACGAGCGCCCGCAGCTCCGGCCCCAGCCGCGGCGGCTCCGCGGTCCGGGTGGCCGGCACCAGCAGCGCGACCGCCGCCATCGCGGCCAGCGCCACGACCGCCAGCAGCCAGAACGACGTCCGCCACCCGTACGCCTCGCCCACGAGGGTGCCCAGTGGCGCGCCGAGGACGGTCGCGAGGTTCAGTCCGGTCGACACGAAGGCGATAGCCCACCCGCGCTTCGACGGGTGGACCATCGACGCGGCCAGCACGAGCGCGATCGCGAAGAACGTGCTGTGCGTCAGCGCGGTGACCACCCGCGCGGCCAGCAGCACGCCGAACCCGGTCGCACTCGCCGCGAGCGCGTTGCCCGCCGCGAACACCGCGACCAGCCCGAGCAGCGCCGCCTTGCGCGGGACCCGCAGGGTCGCGGCCGTCACGAGCGGACCGCCGATGGTCACCGTCAGCGCGTACCCGGCCACGAGCAGGCCTGCCGAGGGCACCGGCACCCGCAGGTCGGCCGACAACGCGGGGAGCAGTCCGATCACGAGCGTCTCCGCCGTGACGACCACGAAGAGACAGGCGCCGAGCGCGATCAGCGCGGCCGTGGTTCGCATGATCGTCAACCTAGAGGCTGACATCGGTGTGAATCTCCAGCGCGGGTGAGCGGTCTCACCGTCGTGCTCTTGAGGTCTGCCGCGGGACGTGGCATGGTCGGACGGACAACCGAACACGCGGGAGCTCGCGCCTTGGCGGGCTGAGAGGGCGGCTGGTGTCCGTTGGGACCCGGCGCCGCCGACCGCTGAACCTGACCGGGTAATGCCGGCGTAGGGAGTATTTCTAGTGACGACGCTGGAAAACGGCAAGAACGTCGCGCCGACCGTGACCACCGGGCCGATCACTGGGTCCCGGAAGGTCTACCACCACACCGAAAACGGGCTGAAGGTCCCGGCCCGCCGCATCGAACTCAGCAACGGCGACCACTTCGACGTCTACGACACCTCCGGCCCGTACACCGACCCCGACGTCGCGATCGACGTCCACAGTGGACTTGCGCCGCTGCGTGCCGAGTGGATCGCGAACCGGGAGCACAACACGCAGCTGGGCTTCGCGAAGGCCGGCGTGATCACCCGCGAGATGGAGTTCATCGCCGCGCGCGAGCGGGTAACGCCCGAGTTCGTGCGCGACGAGGTGGCCGCGGGCCGCGCGGTCATCCCCGTCAACCGCAACCACCCGGAGAGCGAGCCCGCGATCATCGGGAAGAACTTCCTGGTGAAGGTCAACGCGAACATGGGCAACTCGGCCGTGTGGTCGTCGGTCGAGGAGGAGGTCGACAAGATGGTGTGGGCGACCCGCTGGGGCGCCGACACGATCATGGACCTGTCCACCGGCAAGCGCATCCACGAAACCCGCGAGTGGATCATGCGGAACTCGCCCGTCCCGGTCGGCACCGTGCCGATCTACCAGGCGCTGGAGAAGGTCGACGGCGATCCGGCGAAGCTGTCCTGGGAGGTCTACCGGGACACCGTGATCGAGCAGTGCGAGCAGGGCGTGGACTACATGACCGTGCACGCCGGCGTGCTGCTGCGCTACATCCCGCTGACCGCGAACCGGGTAACCGGCATCGTCTCCCGCGGCGGTTCGATCATGGCCGCGTGGTGCCTGGCGCACCACAAGGAGTCGTTCCTCTACACGCACTTCGAGGAACTCTGCGAGATCCTGCGCGCCTACGACGTGACGTTCTCGCTCGGCGACGGCCTGCGCCCCGGCTCGATCGCGGACGCCAACGACCGCGCCCAGTTCGCGGAGCTGGAGACGCTCGGCGAGCTCACCCACATCGCGCGTGCCCACGACGTCCAGGTGATGATCGAGGGCCCCGGCCACGTGCCGATGCACAAGATCAAGGAGAACGTGGAGCTGGAGGAACGGCTCTGCGGCGAGGCTCCGTTCTACACCCTCGGTCCACTCACGACGGACATCGCGCCGGCCTACGACCACATCACCTCGGCCATCGGCGCGGCGCAGATCGGCTGGTACGGCACGGCGATGCTGTGCTACGTCACGCCGAAGGAGCACCTCGGCCTGCCCAACCGGGACGACGTGAAGGCCGGCGTGATCGCGTACAAGATCGCCGCGCACGCCGCGGATCTCGCCAAGGGCCACCAGTACGCCCAGGACTGGGACGACGAGCTGTCCAAGGCGCGCTTCGAGTTCCGGTGGACCGACCAGTTCAACCTCTCGCTCGACCCGGACACCGCGCGCTCGTTCCACGACGAGACGCTGCCGGCCGAGCCCGCCAAGACGGCGCACTTCTGCTCGATGTGCGGGCCGAAGTTCTGCTCCATGCGGATCACGCAGGACGTCCGCAAGTACGCCGAGGAGCACGGGCTGTCCACTGTGGATGCGATCGAGGCCGGGATGCAGGAGAAGTCGGCCGAGTTCGCCGAGAACGGCAAGCAGGTCTACCTCCCGGTGGTCCAGCCGTAATGAGCGTCACCCCGAAGACCGCGCTGACCATCGCCGGGAGCGATTCCGGCGGTGGGGCGGGGATCCAGGCCGACCTGCGGACGTTCTTCGCCTGCGGGGTGCACGGGATGACCGCGATCACCGCGGTCACCGTGCAGAACTCCGTCGGCGTGCAGGGCTTCACCGAGATCCCGCCGGACGTGGTGTCGGCGCAGATCAAGGCCGTGGCCGGGGACATGGGCGTGGACGCGGCCAAGACCGGCATGCTGGCGACGGCGGAGATCATCACCGCCGTCGCCAAGACGCTCGACGAGGTCCACATCGGACGCAACGCGGACGTGCCGTTCGTGGTGGACCCGGTGGCGGCGTCGATGCACGGGGACGCCCTGCTGCGTGAGGAGGCGCTGGAAGCCATCCGCACGGAGCTGTTCCCGCGCGCGACGCTGGTGACCCCGAACCTGGACGAGGTCCGGCTGCTCACCGGCGTCGAGGTCACCGACAGGGCCAGCCAGCGCGACGCGGCGCGGGCGCTGCTTGCTCTGGGTCCGATGTGGGTGCTGGTCAAGGGCGGGCACCTCTACGACGACCCGGAGTGCGTCGACCTCCTGTCCGACGGCGTGCAGTTCATCGAGCTGTCCGCGCGGCGGATCGACACGCCGCACACGCACGGCGGCGGCGACACGCTGGCCTCGTCGATCACCGCGTTCCTCGCCAAGGGGCTCGGGGTGCCGGACGCGGTGGACGAGGGCAAGCGGTTCATCGAGCGGTGCGTCGCCGAGGCGTACCCGCTCGGCGAGGGCGTCGGGCCGGTGTCCCCGTTCTGGCGGCTCGCTTGATCGGCGGGTTTGCGACACTGGGGGCATGAGCCAGAACGCGAGTCCGCCTGCCGCCCTGACCATCGCCGGATCCGACTCCGGTGGTGCCGCGGGGTTGCAGGCGGACCTGCGCACGTTCCTGACCTGCGGGGTGCACGGCCTGGTCGCGGTCACGGCAGTGACCGTGCAGAACACGCTCGGCGTGCACGACCGGTCCGACATCCCGGCGCGGATCGTGGCCGGGCAGATCGAGGCGGTCGCCGCGGACATGGGCATGCAGGCGGCGAAGACCGGGATGCTGGCCTCCGCCGAGATCATCGAGGCGGTCGCGGAGGCGTGCGACCGGGCGGAGATCGGGCGGGACTCGAAGGTGCCGTTCGTGGTCGACCCGGTGGCCGCGTCGATGCACGGGCACCCGCTGTTCGACGCGGCCGGGCTGGCCGCGCTGCGGGACCTGCTGCTGCCGCGGGCCGCGGTGATCACGCCCAACCTGGACGAGGTGCGCCTGCTGACCGGGATCGAGGTGACCGACCGCGCGGGCATGCACGACGCGGCGGTGGCGCTGAAGGAGCTCGGGCCGAAGTACGTGCTGGTGAAGAGCGGGCACCTGACCAGTGACCCGGAGTGCGTGGACCTGCTCTACGACGGCCGCACGTTCGTCGAACTGCCCGGGCCGCGGTTCTCCACGCCGCACACGCACGGCGCGGGGGACGCGATGGCGTCGGCGCTGACGGCGGGCCTCGCGCGGGGCATGCCGGTGCCGGAGGCCGCGCGGTTCGGGAAGTGGTTCGTCAGCAACGCGGTCGCGAACTCCTACCCGATGGGCGCGAAGGTCGGCCCGGTGTCCGCCTTCTGGCGGCTGGCGCCGGAGGATCGCTGACTCGCGGGCCACGCCACGGGCCGCCGGGCACGGTCAGGCCCGCGGTTCCGCGCTCCGGCGCGCGAGTTCCGCACTCCCAGGCGCGAGTACGCACTCCGAGGCGGGAATTCAACCCGCCCGGGGCATGAGCGGCGCCTCCTCGCCAAATCCCGGGCGTGGTCAGCTCTCGTCGCCGGCCAGCAGTGCTTCCAGCGCCGGCAGCGCCTGCCCCAGCGCGGCCTGGTGCTCCGGCGACAGGCGGTCGATCCGCTTCTGCAGTTCGTGCACGCGCGTGGACCGCAGGTCGAGCAGCATCCGCTCGCCCTGCTGTGTGGCCGTCGCCAGCCAGGCGCGCCGGTCGATGGGATCGGGCTCGCGGCTCGCCCAGCCCGCGTCGACCAGCGAGGCGACAATCCGCGACATCGTCGCGGCCGCCACGCCCTCCTTCGCCGCCAGGTCGCCGAGCCGCATCGGCCCGAAGGCGACCAGCGTCGACAGCGCGGAAATTGAGCCGTGGCCGGGCCCTGGTGTGCCTGCCTGCCGCAGGGACCGGGACAGCCGGCCGACGGCGAGGAACAACCGCCCAGCGACATCCTCGGTTGACTCAACCACTCTCGAGCTCCTTCGCCTCGCCGACCGCTCGGGTGCGGTAAACCATACGTGCTCGCCGCGGCAAACCGAGGTGAAGCCGGGTTTTTCAGCGCGGCGGGCTGGACGCGTGCGCCCAGAACCGCTGCGGGATCCGGCCCGCCTGCCGCGCCAGCCGCCCGGCGACCACCGCCGAGCGCATCGCGTACGCCATCCGTTCGGGGTCCTGTGCCCTGGTGACCGCCGTGGACAGCAGCACCGCGTCGCACCCCAGCTCCATCGCCAGCGCCGCGTCGGACGCCGTGCCGATTCCCGCGTCGAGGATGATCGGCACGCCCGCGCGGGCCACGATCAGCTCGATGTTGTGCGGGTTGCGGATGCCCAGCCCGGTGCCGATCGGCGCGCCCAGCGGCATCACCGCGGCACAGCCGGCCTCCTCCAGCCGCAGCGCGAGCACCGGGTCGTCGTTGGTGTAGGCGAACACGGTGAAGCCGTCGGCGACGAGCTGCTCGGCCGCGTCGAGTGTTTCCACCGGGTCGGGCAGCAGCGTCCGGTCGTCGGCGTGCACCTCGAGCTTGATCAGGTCGGTCTCCAGCGCCTCGCGGGCCAGACGCGCGGTCAGCACGGCCTCCGCGGCGCTGCGGCAGCCCGCGGTGTTCGGCAGGAGCCGGATGCCGAGGCGGCGCAGCAGGTCCAGCACGCCGGAGCCGCCCTCGGCGTCCGCGCGGCGCAGCGCGACCGTCGTCAGCTCGGTGCCGGACGCGACGAGCGCCCGTTCCAGCACCGACAGGTTCGCCGCGCCGCCCGTTCCGATGATCAGCCGTGAGCCGAGCTTGTGCTCGCCGATCACGAGCTGGTCGCCGTCGAACATGACCTCACCCACCTTGCACCGCCGTCAGGATCTCCAGCCGCGCGCCCGCGGGGACGGCCCTGGCCGCCCACTCGCCGCGCCGCACGACCTCGCCGTTCATGGCGACCGCGACGCCGCGTTCCGGCGCGTCGACCGCCTTGAGCACGTCGGTCACCGTCGCGTCGTCGGGGACCTCCCGCCACTGCCCGTTGACCTGCACTTCCATCAGACCCCTCCTGTTCCGAGCCGGGCCGGGTCCGCCGCGAGCGCCTCCTCGGGCGGTTTCTCCCCGGCCAGCCAAGCCACGACGGCGTCGGCGGTGACCGGCGCCATGAGCAGACCGTTGCGGTGGTGGCCGGTGGCGGCGAGGACGCCGTCGCCGAGGTCACCGATGAACGGGAGCGTGTCGGTGCTGGCCGCGCGCAGCCCGGCGGCGGTCTCGACCAGCTCGTACTCGTCGATGCTGGGGAAGATCCGCTCGGCGCCTTCGAGCAGCTCGCGCACGCCGCGGGCGCTGACGGTGTCGTCGAAACCGGCCTCGTACTGGGTCGCGCCGAGGACCAGCTCGCCGCCTTCTCGTGGCACGAGGTACACCGGTCGCCCCTCGACGACGGCGCGCACCGTGCGCGTGGGCGGCGGCAGGCTCGTGCGCCGCGCGCGCAGGCGGAGGATCTCGCCCTTGAGCGGGCGGACACCTCGCGCGAGCACCGGGTGCAGCCGGGCGCTGTGCGCCCCGGCGGCGATGACCAAGACGTCGCACCGGACCTCGCAGTGGGCTGTGCGGACGTGGCCGGGTTCGACCGCCGTCGCCTCGTCGCCGGTGAACTCCGCGCCGTGCCGGAGCGCGGCGGCTTCGAGCGCGCGGAGCAGCTTGCGGTTGTCGACCGCCAGGTCGCCGGGCACGAGCAGGCCGCCGCGCACCGCGCCCAGCCCGGGTTCGAGCGAGCGCAGCCTGCGGCCGGTGACCTGTTCGACCTCGCGGCCGACCGACCGCAGGTAGCCGGCGACGATGTCCAGCTGGTCGGCGTCGGCCCGGTCCAGGGCCACGACGACCGTGCCGGCCCGGGACAGCCCGGGGTCGCCGCCGTCCGCGGCAAGCGCTTGCGCGAACGCCGGCCAGCGCCTCAGGGACTCCTCGCCGAGCGCGAGGGACTCCTCCTCGCCGGGCCAGGCCTCGGTGACGGGGGCCAGCATGCCGCCGGCGACCCAGGACGCGCCGCGGCCGGGCGCGGGGTCGACGACGGTGACGCGGTGCCCGGCCGCCGCGGCGCGCCAGGCCACGGACAGGCCGATGACCCCGCCGCCGACGACGGCCACGTGCTGGTTGCTCATGAGAATCACGCTCCCTGCGCCGGCATGATCCGGATCAGGTTCCACGGTCGGAGCGCTGGCAGCTCCCTCTCAGCCCGTGGCTCGGGCTCCCGTGCGGACACCCCTACCCTAACGTGCGAGATAGGGTTCAGGCCATGCCAGGGCTCAGTGGTGACGAGATCAGGAAACGCCTCGACGCGGCGCGGCTCTACCTGTGCACCGGGGACCGGCCGGACCTGGCCGAGTTCGCGGACGCCGCGCTGGCCGGTGGCGTGGACATCATCCAGCTGCGGGACAAGCGGGACGGGGCGCCGCTGGAGGCCCGTCAGGAGCTGGCCGCGCTGGAGATCCTGGCGGAGGCGTGCGCGCGGCACGGGGCGCTGCTGGCGGTGAACGACCGGGCGGACATCGCGGCGGCCGTCGACGCCGACGTGCTGCACCTGGGGCAGGACGACCTGCCGGTGCCGCTGGCGCGGCGGGTGATCGGCGACGAGCCGGTGATCGGCCGCTCGACGCACGACCGTCCACAGGCCGAGGCCGCGGCTGTGGAAGAAGGTGTGGACTACTTCTGCACCGGCCCCTGCTGGCCGACGCCGACGAAGCCCGGCCGCCCGGCGCCGGGCCTGGACCTGGTGCGCTCGACCGCGGCGCTTGGCACCGCGCGCCCGTGGTTCGCCATCGGAGGCATCGACGCGGACCGCCTGCCGGAGGTGCTGGCGGCGGGCGCGTCGCGGATCGTGGTGGTGCGGGCGATCACCGAGGCCGAGGACCCGGCTGCGGCTGCCCGGGCACTGCGGGCACGGCTGGACTGAGCCGGGCCTTCGTGGCCGCGCCGAGGCCGCCGTCCGGCATCAACGCGACCAGCTGCTCAAGGTGCTGGTGGCGGGCGCCACCGGGGGCGAGGATCCCGCCGCAGCCGCCCGCGCGGTGCGGGCCAGCTGGACTGACCCGGCCTTCGTGGCCGTGGTGGGCCGTAACGGCGAGTGGTGCGGTGGTCCGCGACAGTCAACCCAGCCCGGCAAATCGAGGCGGCCGGCTCTCCGGCTCGCAGACTGTCGAGCCGTTCGTGCAACATCGCCCGCGCCGTCGAGGCCGGCCCGCACCTGGCTGGCCTCAAAAAACAGGCCCTCCGCGAAAACTCGCGAAGGGCCTGTGGTCAGTTTCGGATCAAGGGCTGCTCGGCGCCGTCGTCGCTGTTTCGGATGCGGCGGACGGTGTCTCCTGGACGCTGGTGCTCGGCGTCGTCGTCACGGGGGACTCGGTCTGCTCGGCGCTGGACGACGTCGTCGGCGTGCTGCTCGTGCTCGCCGGCGCCCGCTCGTCCTCGCTCGTCGAGCTCTCGGTGACCGTCGTGACCTGCGTGGTCGTCGGCTCGGCGCCGCCGGAACCGCCGACCACCCGGCCCAGCGTCGTCCCGGTGCCGCCGGACACGGTGCTCCCGGTCGCCGCCTCGAAGCCGGTGATCGCCAGCATCCCGACCACGAACGCCGCCACGCTGGTCGCGACCGCGAGCGTCCACCGGCTCTTCCACCAGGGCTTCGCGGCGGCGGGCGGGGCGGCCTCCTCCTCGACCGGCTGGTCCACCGGCTTCGGGATGAACACCGTCTTCTCGCCGCCCCCGGATCCGCCCTGCCCGGCGACCGGCATCCGGCGCGTCGTGCCGGACAGCGGTGGCGTGATCGGGTGCACGACCCTCGTCGGCATCTCGGTCAGCTGCGTGGCCGGTCTTCGCTGCGCCGCCCCGTTCTGCTGGTGCCTGATCAGCGGGTGCGTCGACCGCGGCGCGACCGCTGGCGGCACGACCTTCGTCTGCTGCCGGGTCTCGGCGACCGCCAGCAGTTCGGCCGTCTTGCGCGCGGCCGCCCGCGTGCTGCGCAGCGACCGCAGGTAGATTTCGCCACCCACGGTCGTCACGATGCTCGCGACACCGGCGCCGATGACCGTGCCCGCCACCCCCAGCGTGGAGCCCAGGAAAGCAGCCGTCACCGCGGCCAGCGCCGACGCCACCACCTGCGCCGGAGACAGCCCGGACTTCTTCTCGGCGCTCTCTTCCTTCTCCTCGGTCATGATCGCGGTGTGTTCGCTCTCCCTCTCGTGTTAACCCCATCGTGTCCAACGTGTTTGTCGATTGAGATGCTCCCAGCGTTGCCGGATGGTGACGCAGGCCACTCTCACCGTCCACAGTGGACACGACGGGCTTAACAATCCCTTGACAACGCAAGGGATCTTGGGGAGTTACGGGCGCCGCAGCGTGGTCACGAACTTGTACCGGTCACCGCGGTAGATGGACCGCACGAATTCGACCGGTTTGCCGTCCGCGGCGAACGAATGCCGCGACAGCAGGAGCATCGGGGTGCCGACGTCGGCGCCCAGCAGGTCCGCCTCCTGCGGCCCGGCCAGCGCGGTCTCGATCGTCTCCTCCGCGCTGTCCATCTCCACGCCGTAGTGCTCCCGCAACACCGCGTACAGGGAACCGCCCGCCGACACGTGTTTGCGCAGGCCGCGGAACCGCCCGAGCGGCAGGTGCGTGGTCTCCAGCGCCATCGGCTCGCCGTCGGCCAGCCGGAGCCGGCGCATCCGGAGCACCTTCGCGCCGTTGCGAATGCCGAGCAGCTTCGCCAGCTCGGGCTCGGCCGTCAGCTCCTCGACCTCCAGCAGCTTCGACGACGGCTCGCGCCCCTTCGCCCGCATGTCCTCCGTGTAGGACGACAGCTGCAGCCGCTGCGCGAGCTTCGGCTCGGCAGCGAACGTGCCCTTGCCCTGCACCCGGTGCAGCCTGCCCTCGGCGGTCAGGTCCGCCAGAGCCTGCCGCACCGTGGTGCGGGAGACCGCGAACTCGGTGGCCAGCGAGCGTTCGGTGGGAATCGGCGAACCCGGCGGCATCGTCTCCAGCAGGTCGAGCAGATGCTGCTTCAACGCCCAGTACTTCGGTTCGCGCTGACCGCGCGTGGCTGACTCCAACATGACCGACTCCTCCTCGAACCGCGCCTCCGGCGCAGGATGAAACTACCCTTTCCGGATGGGACCGCGCCCGGGGTAGCATTGGTCTAGACCTCCGAAGGGACCCAGCATGAGCAACCCCGGACAGCACATGGCCGCGGAAATCGCCGAACAGCCCGCCGTTCTGGGCGGTCTGGTGGCCCGCCGCGGGGAGATCGCCGACGTCGCCGCCGCCATCTCCCGGCGCCCGCCGCGGTTCGCCCTGCTGGCCGCGCGCGGCTCCAGCGACCACGCGGCGCTGTACGCGAAGTACCTCATCGAGGTCCTGCTCGGGCTGCCCGCCGGGCTCGTCTCGCCCTCCACGGTGACCCTCTACGGCGCGCGTCCCGACCTGCGGGACGTGCTGCTGGTGTCGGTCAGCCAGAGCGGCGGCTCGCCCGACCTGCTCGAGTTCACCCAGACCGCCCGCAAGCAGGGCGCGCTGACCGTCGCGGTCACGAACACCCCGGCCTCGCCGCTGGGCGGCGCCGCCGAGCTGGCCGTCGACATCGGCGCCGGCACCGAGACCGCGGTGGCCGCCACCAAGACGTACTCCGCGACGCTGCTCGCGCTGTACCTGCTCGTCGACGCCGTCCGGGGCGGCGACTCGTCGGCTGCGGCCGAGATCGAACCGCTGGCGCGGCAGGCGCTGGAGGTCGACGTGCAGCGCGCCGTGGACCGGTACCGCTTCGTCGACCGGATCATCACGACCGGCCGCGGCTACTCCTACGCCACCGCGCTGGAGTCCGCCCTCAAACTCGCCGAGACCAGCTACCTCGCCGCCCGCGCGTATAGCGGCGCGGACCTGCTGCACGGGCCGGTCGCGGCCGTCGACGAGGAGACCGCGGTGCTGGCGATCACCGGCACCGGCCGCGGCGGGGCCGCCCTGCGCGACGTGCTGACCACGGTCGCCGAACGCGGCGCCGACGTGCTGGCGCTCGGGTCGTCGGCGGGCGAGGTGCCCGCCGCGGTCCGCATCCCGGTACCGTCCGTGGCCGAGGAACTCGCGCCAGTGCTGGAGGTGCTGCCGGTGCAGCGGATCGCGCTCGGGCTGGCGCTGGCCCGCGGCTTCGACCCGGACCGCCCGCGCGGCCTGAACAAGGTGACCAGGACGCGATGAAGTTCGTCCTCGGGGTCGACGCGGGTGGCACGTCCACGCGTGCGCTGGCGGTGGCCGCGGACGGCACGGTGCTCGGCGCCGGGCGCGCGGGCGGCGCCAACCCGAACTCGCACCCGCCCGCGGAGGCGGTCGCCAACCTGGCGGCGGCGATCCGCGCGGCCACCGAGGTCCCCGGCCGGGCCAGCGCTTGCGTCGTCGGCATGGCCGGCACCGCGAAGCTGACGGACCCGGCGGTCGCGGCCCTGTTCGAGCGCACCTGGCGCGACATGGGCCTGGACCGCGTGGTGGTGCTGACCGACGCCGAGGTCGCGTTCGCCGCCGCCACCGACGCGCCGGACGGGACCGTGCTGATCGCGGGCACCGGCTCGATCGCGGGCCGGATCCGCAAGCGCCGCATGGTCGCCACCGAGGGCGGCTACGGCTGGCTGCTCGGCGACGAGGGCTCCGGGTTCTGGCTGGGCCGGGAGGCCGTGCGTGCCACGCTGGCCGCACTGGGCCGCGACGGCGACCTCGGCCCGCTGGCCACCGCGGTGCTGGCCGAGGCCGGGGTCGACGCGACCGACCGGAAGTACGCGTGGCGGCGGCTGATCACGGTCGCCAACGCCGAGCCGCCGGTCCGCCTCGCCCGGTTCGCGCCGTTGGTCGCGGTCGACGACCCGGCCGCGGCGGACATCGTGGAGCGCGCCGCCGACCTGCTGGTCGCGACCGCGCTGGCGACCCGCGAGCCGGGCGAGGACACCCCGGTGGTGCTGGTCGGCAGCGTCCTCGGCGATGGCTCCCGGGTCGGCGAGCGGGTGCGGGCGAAGCTGGCCGGGCTCGAGGTCCGCACCAGTTCGGACGGTGTGCTGGGCGCGGCCTGGCTGGCCGCCGTCGAGGCGTTCGGCGAAGCCGCGGCGCGCCGTCCAGGCTGACCGACCAAAGATCCGGGCGTTTTTCGTGCGCGGAGCACGAGTGCCGGGTCCGCCGCCGGGCGTACGGTTTGGGCGGCCCCCGGACCTCCCCCTCGCCGGGGGCTCTTATTCGCGCCCGGAACCCGACACGACGCGCAGCCCCGGGTGCTCCCTCGGCAGCGTCCGGTACAGCACCCAGCCGCTCACCGCGATCGTCAGCGCCTGCAGCGGCCAGGTCATGACCGTGCGCGCGACGCCCAGCGCGACCAGTTCCCCCGCCCACCACAACGGCAGGTAGACGACCACGCGCAGCACGTACTGCAGTGACCACACCAGACTCGCCCGCGAGTAGGCGCGCAGCAGGTCGGGATCCTTGCGCCAGCGGGTCTTCTGGCCGAGCAGTAACCCGACCACGACACCCAGGAGCGGCCACCGGACGACCACACTGGTCACCCACAGCAACGCACTGGCCACGTTGGACAGCACCTGGATCAGGAAGAAGTCCTGCGCGCGACCGGTGTGCAGCGCGATCAAGGCGGCCACGATCACCGCGGCGAGGCTGACCACGACGGCCCGCGCCTTGTCACCGCGGGTCAGGCGGACGACGCCGACCACCACGGCAGTGGCGATCGCCGCGGCCGAGCCCCACGCGATCGACGAACCCGTGGCCAGCCAGCCGACCACGAACGCCAGCGGCGGCAGGCTCGCGTCGATCGCACCCTTGCGACCACCCAGGATGCTGCCCAGCGACTCCCTCTGCGGCGTGGCTTGTCCGGTCACCCCTACAGCGTGCCCCAAAACTGTCGGTGCGGGCAGCTACCATCGAGATCTTCGCCACACGATCCGGGCGGACGGCGGTAATGGAGAAGCTCAGGAGGCCGACAACGTAAGAGACTGTGACCTCGCGCTGAACCGACGGTGGCGTAGGTCGGGATTACAGGTGCATCCTGCTGAGTTGTTCGAGGGGCGATCAACACAGGTGCTGGCGAAAGGGGACGGCAGCGTGCGTGAGTACGACAGCTATGTCGCACTGGGTGACAGCTTCACCGAAGGTCTCAACGACTTCAACCCGGACGGGACCTTCCGCGGCTGGGCGGACCGGCTCGCCGAGATCCTGGCCGAGGGCCAGCCCGGTTTCCAGTACGCCAACTTGGCGCTGCGCGGGAAGATGCTCGCCGAGATCATCGAGGAACAGGTACCCATCGCCCTCGAGCTGAAACCCGATCTGGTGACCCTGTGCGCGGGCGGCAACGACGTGATCGTGCCTGGCTCCGACGTGGACGAGATCGCGGCGCAGCTCGACGAGGTGATCGGCAAGCTGCGCGCGGCGGGCATCGACGTGCTCGTGTTCAACGGGCCGGACACCAAGCACCTGCCGGTGATGAGCGTGCTGCGCGGCAAGATCGGCATCTACAACGCGCACCTGTGGACCAGCGCGGTCCGGCACGGCGCCAAGATCGTCGACCTGTGGGCGATGGACCCGCTGCACGACCCGCGTGCCTGGAGCGACGACAGGCTGCACTTCACGGCCGAGGGCCACCGGCGGATCGCGTTGCGGGCGGCCGAGGTGCTGGGCGTGCCGACGTCGGAGGACTGGCGGGAGCCGTGGCCGGTCGTCGACGCGCGGGCGGACTGGATCACCAACCGCCGGTCGGACCTGGCGTGGACGAAGACGCACCTGCTGCCGTGGATCCGGCGGCAGCTGCGTGGCGAGTCGATGGGCGACGGGCTGTCGCCGAAGCGGCCGCAGCTGGCGCCGTTCGCGGTGCACCCGCCGGTGTCGGACGACCGCGCCCCGGCGAGCTGAGCGTCACACAGCTGTTGGTAGGCCCACCCGTCGCCCACCGCCACCCTCAACGGAGACGCTGCGCGTCGCTGATAACTTCATGACATGCCGCTGCCCCATTGGACCCCGGAGGGGGTTCTGCCGACTGGGCGGCTTCCGGCGGACGTGGCCGACATCTACGAACGTCTCGTCTTCGACGCGCCGCACCAGAACGCCCGCGAGATCCTGTTCAGCGCTCTGAACAGCTATCTCGGCGCGGTCGCCCGGATCATCCCGAGCGGCCGCGCCTGGATCGGCGGGCAGTTCATCACCCGCACCCCCGACGTGCCCAGCGGGCTCGACGTCGTGCTGATCCCGGACGACTGGGGCAGCCTCAAGCGCATGACGGGCCGGGTGCGGGACGCGCTGTACGGGCTGCTGACCCTGCGCGGGGTCATCGTCGGGCAGCCCGCGATGTACCTCGATCAGGTACAACCCGTCGGCGGTCTGCTCGACGGGTTCCTGTGTTTCCCCGGTGACGAGGAGACGTGGGCCAACACCTGGTCGTACGAAGGGCGCCGCGGGTTCCCCGAGGTGGTGTGGTGATGATGGACTTCCGCCGGATCGCCGACGAGATCCCGGGCGGCACGTGGCTGGACGACCTGGCGCGCGCGTCGGCGATGGCCGCGCACGCGAAGTTCGAGCGCACGTCCCGGTCGCCGTTGCTGCGTGTGTCGATGCTCGGGTCGACGAACCTGGACGCCTACACGTTCTCCGACATCAGCCGGGCGCTGCAGGACGCGACGGCGAAGGTCGGGCACATCATCCGCAACCCGCAGGGCGAGATCACCTACGTCCAGCAGACCGACCGCGACAAGGCGCCGCTGATCCAGCGCGGGCAGGCGGGCAACACGATCTTCTTCGGCTTCCCGGAGCCGGCGCCGGACGACGCGTTGATCCACGACGGGATCGAGACGCTGTCCGAGCGCGCGGTGAAGGAGCTGTGCGACTTCCTGCCCGCGAACGGCTCCGACGACGGCGCACTGGACGCGGTGCTGCTGCAGCGGGACACGGTGCGCAACGCGGTGAGCGACATCGTCAGCGCGGTCGTCAAGAACACCGGCATCGGGCTGCAGCTGACGCCGACGGCCGGCGAGGACGTGACCCGCAGCATGACGACCGACCAGGCGAAGGTGCTGCACAACAGCCTGCGGGAGTCGCGGGAGGAGGTCGGCTACGAGACGGTGACCGGCCGGCTCGACGGCGTCCGCACGCGCCGCCGGATCTTCTACCTGGAGCGCGAGTCCGGCGGGACGATCCAGGGTGCGGTGGCGCCGGACCTGCTGGACCAGATCAAGGAGAACCTGGACCGCCCGGTGACCGCCCGGCTGAGGGTGGTCCGCACGACGACGATCGACGGCCGCCGCGGCCGCCCGGTGCACGAGCTGCTGGAGATCACGCCGGAAGTGAACCTGTTCGACCAGTGAGGCGGCCGCTGCTGCCAGCTCGGGGCAGCTGGAGTGGGTGCGGCTCGCTGCGGCGCGGTACAGCGCGGTCGCACAGGGTGCGGCTCCCTGCGGGGCGATACAGCGCGGTCGGGCAGGGTGCGGCTCGCTGCGGCACGGCTCGATCCAGCACTACCCAGCACGGTGCGCCGCGGTCCAGGGCGGCACATCCCGCCCCGGCGTGGCTCGGCCCGGCGTGGCTCGGCCCGGTGCGGCCCGGCCCGGGGCGGCACGGGCAGCTTGCTGCGGTCCGGCACGGTCCACGGCGCGGTGCGGTGCGGCGCAGCCCGTCGCCGCGCGACGCGCCCGCAGGGCCCGGCCCAGCACGGTCCGGCGCGGCTCGGCGTGCGGCGCGGTGGCGCGCAGCGCGCGGCGCGTCTGGAGCAACCCCCACGGCCAACCAGCCGAAACGCGAAGCGGCCGTCTGACGCTCCCCCACTGCGCCAGACGGCCAAGCCGGACCATACGCCCTCCGCAAGATCCATCGCTAAGAATTCGCTAAGTGCGGGGGCAGCTTGTACTCGAAAGCGTCAACCCTCGTCACCCCGCGCAGGGGCAGCCGGTAGCCCCAGCTCCGCCATCTCCGTGAGCACCTCCGCGGGCGGCCGCGGGCTGACCCGCGAGTGCAGCTCCGCCGCCAGCCCGACCTGCAGGCGCGCGCCGGCGAGGTCGCCGTCGCGGCGGGAGAGCCGTCCGAGCGTCAACCGGCCGACCGCCTCCTGCAGCAGGAAACCCCGCAGCGACGCCAACTCGACCGCGGCGGACGCGTGCTTCCACGCCGCCCCGTCGTCGCCGAGGCCGAGGTACGACTCGGCCAGGTTGTTGAGCGACACGACCACATAGCTGTCGTCCCCGAGGCGGCGGTCGATCTCCAGCGAGGACAGCTGGTGCGCGATCGCCTCCGCGTACCGGCCCCGCGCCTTCTCCGCCTCCGCGCAGTTCGCCAGCGCCTGACCCCGCAGCTCGTCCGTGCCCGCCGCCGAGGCCGCCTTCGTCAGGCACTCCACCGCCTCGTCGTGACGGCCACAGCTGTTCAACGCGCACCCCAGGTGGATCATCGCGCAGGTGCGGCTCCCCTCGTCCGCCGCGATCGCCAGCGCCGCGGACGCGTCCCCCAGTGCGTCGGCCCCCAGGTCGAACGTCAGGAACATCGCGCAGCGCGAGATCAGCATCCAGAACCGCGCCCGCGCGTCCCCGCACGCCTCGGCCGCCGCCAGCCCCAGCGCCACCAGCCGCTGCCACTCGTCCCACCGCGGGCGCACCACCCGGTACGTGTGCGCCACCCGCGCCAGCCGCCACACGTCGTCGTGCAGACCGGCCGCCGCCGCGCCCTCCAGCACGGCCAAGAGGTTCGGCCACTCAGCCACGAACCACGCCAGCGCGTCGTCGAAACCGGACAACGCGGGCACTGGCACCTCGACAGACGAAAAGTCCAGCGGGTCCACGATCCGCAGCAGCCGGCGGCGCGCCACGTCGGCAGCCGCCTGGTAGTACCGCACCGCCGGCCGCAGACTCGACGAACCAGCCAGTTCGCGCGCGTACAACCGCACCAGCTCGTGCCGCGTGAACACCTCCGGCGCGCTCTCGGTCAGCAGGTGGTGGGCCGCCAGCACCCGCAACCGCCGCCGCGCCTCGGCCACCGGCACCCCACCCAAAGCCGCCGCGACGAACGGACCGACCGCGGGCCCGGGAAACGCCCCCACCGCCCGGAACATCGCCCCGGCCTCGGCGGGCAGCCCGCGCACCGACACGTCCAGCGCCGCCCGCACCCCGGCGTCGTCCACGTCCAGCGCGGCCAGCCGCGTCCGCTCGCTCGCCAGCTCGGCCACGAAGTCCGGCACCGTCCACGCCGGACCGGCTGCCAGCCGCGCGCCCGAGATGCGCAAGGCCAGCGGCAGATCCCCGCACAACCCCGCCACCTGCGAGTGGTACTCCTCGAACGCACCGCCCGCGACGTCGGCGAGGAGCCGCACCGAGTCCCGCCGCGCCAGCGGCTCCAGCGCCCGCACCCGAGCGCCGTGCGAAACGGTCAGCCCGTCCAGCCGCGCCCGCGACGTCACCACCGCGACCGAACCCGGCCCCGGCGGCAGTAACGGGCGCACCTGATCGGCCGACCGCGCGTCGTCGAGCACGACCAGGATCCGCCGGCGACCGGTCAGCGACCGGTACAACGCGAGCCGCTCCCCCTCCGGCTCCGGCACCTCGTCCGCCGGCACGCCGAGCCCGAGCAGGAACTGCGCCAGCACCTCCGCCACCGGCATCGGCGCCTCGAACCCGCGCAACGCGGCGAACAGGACCCCGTCCGGGAACCTCGTCACCGCTCCGTGCGCCCACGACACGACCAGCGCGCTCTTGCCGATCCCGGGCGGCCCGGTGATCACGCCGACCGGCGCCACCTCGCCCAGCCAGGCCAGATCCACCGACCGCCCGGCCAGCGGCACCGCGGGCGGCAGCTGACGCGGCACCACCCGGCTCACGTCGATCCCCGGCACAACCGGCGCCAAGTCGTCGTTCAACACGTGCGCGTGCAACGCCCGCAGGTCGGGCCCGAGGTCGAGGCCGAGCTTCTCCGACGCCGCCCGCGCCGCCTCGCGATACACCTCGAGCGCGTCCGCCCGGCGCCCCGAGTGGTAGAGCGCCCGCATCAACTGCCCGACGGTCCGCTCGCGCCGAGGCTCCGCGCGGACGAGCGTGGTCAGTTCGGCGATCAGCTCTTCGTGCCGTCCGAGCGCGAGGTCGGCGTCGACGCGGGCGCCGTGCACCGCGATCCGCAGGTCCGCCAGTTCGGGCGCGCGCACCGACTCCGGCACCCCGCCCAGCTCCGGCCCCTGCCACAGCGCCCACGCCTCGCGCAGCAACGAGGCGCGTTCGACCAACGGCGCGGCCTCGGCGCGCTCGAACAACGCGCGGGCGCGGTGGAAGTCGACCAGCATCGGGTCGACGGTCAGCCGGTAGCCGGGCGCGGCCGTGTCGATCCGGGCCTCCGGCGTGCCGGCCGACCGCAGCACACGCCGCAGCTGGGAGACGTTGCCGTGCACGATGGTCCGCGCCGTCGGCGGCGGGTCGTGGTTCCACAGCGCGTCGATCAGGTCGTCGAGCGCGACGATCCGGTTCGGCTGGAGAGCCAGCAGCGCGAGCAGCCCGCGCACGCCGGGACCGCCGATCGGCACCGGCCGGTCACCGGCGCACAGCTGCACCGGGCCGAGCAACTGGATGCGCAAACCCTTGAGCACAGGCCCCTCCCCGAGCGCCGCGCCGGAGGAAAACGAGTACGGCCCCGCACCATCAGTCCCGATCTGATGGTGCGGGGCCGCACTCGGTGAAACAAGTGACGGGGCCGGGTGCGCCTCGCCATCGCTACCGGCGTCACACGGGATTCACCCCGAGCAAGGAAGACCCATGCTGCCGCCGTTCGCAGTGGCGGCACTGTAACAGGGCGCGATGAACCGGCTACACCCGACCCGCACTTCTTCCGGCGTCTATCGCGTCACAGGCGTGAAGTCCCGGCTGCCGATGAAGGTCGGCCGCGGCTTCGCCGCCGCGAACGGCTCGACGAGCGCGTTCTCGACGCTGTTGAACACCAGGAAGATGTTCGAGCGCGGGTACGGCGTGATGTTGTTGCCGGACCCGTGCATGATGTTGGAGTCGAACCACAGCGCCGAGCCCGCGGGCCCGGTGAACTGGTCGATCCCGTACTCCGCGGCGAGCTTGGTGATGTCGTTCTCGCTGGGAACGCCGATCTCCTGCTCCTTCAGCGACGACTTGTAGTAGTCGTCCGGGGTCTCGCCGACGCACGGGACGAACGTCCGCTGCGAGCCCGGCATGACCATCAGGCCGCCGTTGAAGGGGTAGTTGTCGGTCAGCGCGATCGAGCAGCTCACCGCCCGCGGACGCGGCATCCCGTCCTCGGCGTGCCAGGTCTCGAAGTCGGAGTGCCAGTAGAACCCGGTGCCCTTGAAACCCGGCATGTAGTTCACGCGGCTCTGGTGGATGTACACCTCGGAGCCGAGGATCTGCCGGGCGCGGTCGAGGACACGGGGGTCGCGCACGAGTTCGGCGATCAGTTCGCTGATCTTGTGCACCTCGAAGATGGACCGGACGCTGCCGGTCTTCTTCTCGGTGATGACCCGCTCGTCGGCCTTCAGCTGCTCGTCGCCGGAGAGCCGGACGAGCTCCTGCCAGTAGCCCTGCACTTCGGCGGGCGAGAGCAGGCCCTCGACGATGTGGTACCCCTTCGCGTCGTGCGAAGCGAGTGTCGCCGCATCGATCGGGCCGTCGGCCTCACTGCCCCAGACAGTCGGGTCGACGCGATCGAAGGGCTCGGCCGGGGCAGGAACCCTGGTCGGGTAACTGTCCTCGACACCGGTTTCCATGATCGTCAAATCGGTTCGCCTCCTTTTATGCGTTGCCTTTCGGTAGGGGCCTCGCTCCGTGGTGGCTCAGGCGGACTTCTCGTCCGCCTCGTCCTCCCCGACGACGAGCGGGTACACGCCGTTCTCGTCGTGCACCTCCCGGCCGGTGACCGGCGGGTTGAAGACGCACACGGTCTTCATGTCGGTCTTCGGGCGGACCTGGTGCTTGTCGTGGTCGTTGAGGAGGTACAGGGAACCCGGCTTGAGCTGGAACGTCTCGCCGGTCGCCTTGTTGGTGATCTCGCCTTCGCCCTCGTAGACGAAGACCGCCTCGATGTGGTTGGCGTACCAGAAGTCGTTGACGGTCCCCGCGTACAGCGTGGTCTCGTGCACCGAGAAGCCGACCTTCTCCTTGGCCAGGATGATCCGCTTCGAGCGCCAGTTCGGCGTCTTGATGTCGGCGTCGGTGTCGGTGATCTCGTCGAGGGTCCGGACGATCAAAACTTTTTCCCCTTCTCGTTCTTCTCTACTTACCGAGCACGGCCTTGACAGAGGCGTCGATGATCTCCAGCCCCTCGCCGACCTCGGCGTCCGTGAGGGTCAGCGGCGGCAGCAGCTTCACCACCTCGCTGTCCGGCCCGGAGGTCTCCATGAGCAGGCCGCGTTCGAACGCGGCAGCGCAGACCCGACCGGCGAGTTCCCCATTCTGGAACTCCAAACCGCGGGCGAGGCCGCGGCCCTTCGCGGTCAGCTGCGCTTCGGGGTAGGCGTCGACGAGCCCCTGCAGCGCGGCGCCAATGCGCTCGCCCTTGGCGCGGACCGACTTCTCCAGCTCGTCGTCGCTCCAGTAGGTTCGCATGGCCTCGGCGGCGGTGACGAACGCCGGGCTGATGCCGCGGAAGGTGCCGTTGTGCTCGCCCGGCTCCCAGACGTCGAGGTCGGGGCGGATCAGGGTCAGCGCCATCGGGATGCCGTAGCCGGACAGCGACTTGGACAGGCACACCATGTCCGGCTTGATGCCGGCTTCCTCGAAGCTGAAGAACGGGCCGGTGCGGCCGCAGCCCATCTGCACGTCGTCGACGATCAGCAGGATGTCGTGCCGCTTGCACAGGTCGGCCAGGCCGCGCAGCCACTCGATGCCTGCCGCGTTGATGCCGCCCTCGCCCTGCACGGTCTCGACGATCACCGCGGCGGGCTCGTTGAGCCCGCTGCCGGAGTCGTCGAGCAGCCGCTCGAAGTACAGGAAGTCCGGGTAGACGCCGTCGAAGTACTGGTCGTAGGGCATCGGCGTGGCGTGCACCAGCGGGATGCCGGCGCCGTGCCGCTTCATCGAGTTGCCGGTGACCGACAGCGCGCCGATGGTCATGCCGTGGAAGGCGTTGGTGAAGTTGATGACCGACTCGCGGCCGGTGACCTTGCGGGCCAGCTTCAGCGCGGCTTCGACGGCGTTGGCGCCACCGGGGCCGGGGAAGATGACCTTGTAGTCCAGCTCGCGCGGCTTGAGGATCTTCTCGTCGAGCGTCTCGAGCAGGTCGCGCTTGGCGACGGTGAACATGTCGAGCGCGTGCGTGACGCCGTCGCGCTCGATGTAGTCGATCAGGGCCTTCTTGAGCACGGGGTTGTTGTGCCCGTAGTTCAGCGCGCCGGCGCCGGCGAAGTAGTCGAGGTACGGGCGACCGTCCTCGGCGTAGAGGCGGCTGCCCTGCGCACGGTCGAACACGACCGGCCATCCCCGGCTGTAGCTGCGCACTTCGGATTCGAGCTTTTCGAAGATGCTCACTTTGGGTTTTCCCCTCACTGGTGCTTGTCGACAGCTAATCGCACGGGCGTCCTCGCCCATTTCCGCCGTTATCTCGGGAGCAGCGGCCCGATTCGGTAAAGGTCTTCCGGCTCGTGCCGCGTGCCATCGTCCGGAAAGTCGGCCGAGCCGAACAGCTCAGCGCGCTCCAGCTCCGCTCCCCACCGTTCCGCGAAGGAGGTGAACAGGCGGATGGACGCTTTGTTGTCGGGCGTGATGGTGGTCTCCAGGTGACGCACCCCGTCGGCCACCAACCGCGTGAACAGGTTGTCGAGCAGGGCTCCGGCCAGCCCCTGCCCACGTTGCGACGCGTCGACGGCGACCTGCCAGACGAGCGCGGTGTCCGGCGCCGAAGGACGGCGATAAGCGATCACGAATCCGACCGCGTCACCGTCCACCCGCGCCACCACCGAGGTGTCGGCGAAATCGCGGCACCACAACAGATATGCATAAGGCGAGTTGAGATCGAGCTTCTGCGAATCGCGTGCGATTCGCCAAAGCGCAGCCCCGTCGGCCTTGGTCGGATTTTCGATCAAGTGCTTTCCGGACATGTCAAAACAACCTAACAGAGTTGTTTCGGTCGTTCAGCGCATCGTCGTGCGCACAGCCTGGCTACCTGCAACAACGACGAAACACACGTGAGAATGACAACAGAAAGCTGGCGCTGCGGAGCCCAGGTGTGCTATGGCCCCTTACCTGGGTGAGGCCTTATCACGTAGAGCGCTCGTCCGGCGCTGCGCGTTACACGGTAGTGGCAGCGCTCACAGGACGCGAGTCCACTCGCCGGGATCGCACGCCGCCCAGAACCGGACGCCGAAGCGCGACAGGCGCACGGTCCGGCGCACCAGCCGCGCGCGGCGCGCGGATTTCGCGGCCGCCCGGACCAGGTCCTCGGTCGCCAGGATCTCGTACTGCGACTCCAGCTCGGCGGACTCGTCGTCCAGCTCGACCAGGCCGAACCCGGCCAGCCGCGTCAGGTAGCCGGGCACCTCGTCCGCCAGCGTCACGCCGGCCGCCTTGCCGACGGTGGAGGCGTTGCGCAAGATCATGCGACCACCGCCGAACCCGCGTTCAGTGACGTCGATCACAGGGAAGGCCGCGCCGGTGGCGAGCGTGGCGACGATGCGGGCCTCGTCGGGGGTGAGCTGGCGCAGCACGGTGGCGTAGAGGTACTCGCGGGCCTGCTCGCGGCCGAAGCCGACGGACCGGTCGAGCAGCTCCTTCATCGCGGCGCGCAGCGGCTCGCGCGCGGGAACCAGCTCGCCAGTGCCGTTCGGGGCGTGCTCGGCGCCGGCCGCGCTGAGCGCGACCACGTACGGGTCGTCGACCTCGTCGAGGCGGCGGCGCAGCCCGGTCAGGACCTGCCGCTCGACCTGCCGCAGCCCCTCACCGGCCAGTTCGAGGCCCGGCAGCGGCAGCCGCTTGCCGATCGTGAACCCGGTGCGTGCGGCCCACCCGGCGAACCGGCCCGCTCGGCGCAGCAGGTTCTCGTCGCCGCCCTCCGGCGAACTCGGCAGGTTCTCGCTGGTCAACCACATCACCCCGTTTCCCAGGATGATGTTACGGCCGGGTCAGCGGAGTGCCTTGTTCGCCTTCCGGGTCGCCTTGCGCAACTGGAAGATGCGCGCGCCGCCGACCAGGGCGACCAGGACGGCGCCGGCGATCGCGGAGAACAGCATGGCCACGGCCAGCGGCAGGCTGCCCTCCATCCCGAGGAAGGCCACCGTCGTCGAGTCCAGGTTCTGCAGGATGAAGATCAGCAGGAAGACCAGGATGATCAGGGCGACGATGATCGCGACCCAGGTCCCGCTGACCCGGGTCCGTTTGATCTTGACCGGCTTCGCGGGCGCGGGTTCCGTCACGGGCGGCTGGGGTGGGGTGCCGGTGGCCGGCTCGTCCCCCTGCGCGTGAGTCATACGCCGATTGTGCGCGGGTGGGTGGATTCGCGCAGGTCGAAATCACACGGACCGGCTAACCGGCCAGCTGAGCGTGACCACATCGCGACCCGAGGAGCCCAGGTCGGGCGGCGTCCGCTCGTCGACACCGAGACCACGCAGCGCCTCGGCGACCTCACTGGCCCGGTCCGCGGGCAGGCAGAGCCGTCGCCGGGTGACGTCGACCAGCTCGTCGAAGCGGGCGTACTCCGGCCTGGCCGGCTTGTGCCAGCGCACGACCGCGGGCTCCAGGCCGAGTTCCCGCAGCGCGTCGACGGCGTCGTCGGCCGTCGGACCGTCCGGGCGCTCGATGCCGTGGAAGTGCCGCCACAGTGGGTTGAGGGTGGTCAGCGGGTGGGCCTCGGCCAGTTCGACGACGACCTTCCGGCGCGCGTGGGCGGTCAGCGCGTCGGCGAACGGCGCGAGGTCGGGGGCGTTGTAGAGGACGTGCGCGCAGACCACCACATCGGCGGGCTCGACGTCGACGTCCGGCCACCGACCCTCGACCGTGTGGTGCGGCAGCGACAGCGCCTCGGCCCGCCGCTGGAACTCCGCGAGCAGCCCGGCGCTGGTGTCGACGGCGGTGACCCGCGTGATGGACCGCGCGCACGGCAGGCTCGCGGCCCCGGCGCCCGCGCCGACGTCCAGCACGGTGCCCGGCAACGCGTCCAGCACGGCCTGGTGGGTCGGTGTCGCGGGCGCTGCCAGCTGACGGTCGGCGCGGCGGGCGAACACCTGCTTCGGCACCACCCACGGCGACTCGGGCGCCGCGGCCAGGATGTGCTCGGGGATCGCCCAGTCCGCCAGCTGCTCGGACCACCTGCGCAACGCGTCGGCCATGCCCTCATTGTGCCGTTCAATCAGTGATTGATTCGCTGATGGATCCGTGCTTCCCTTGACGGGTGCCGAGCACCGACGCTTCCACCCGCGAGCGACTGCTGACCGTCGCCGAACGGCTGCTGCTCGAATCCGGCTACGACGCGGTGTCCGTGCGGGCGATCAACAGCGCGGCCGGCATGAACCCGGCCGCGGTGCACTACCACTTCGGGTCGAAGGACGCGCTCATCGCCGCGCTGCTGGAGGCCCGGCTCGCGCCGGTGTGGCAGCGCAGGCTGGACGAGGTCACGCAGCGGCGGCGCGGTGGCTGGACGCCGACGGTGCGCGAGCTGGTGGACCTGGTCGTCACCCCGCTGGCCGAGCTGGCCGCGGACCCGGTCGGGGCGCTCCGGCTGCGGCTGCTGGCGCGGTTCGTGCTGGGCAGGCGGGAGCCGGCGTGGACGTCGCGGTGGTTCGGGCTCGGCCCGTGGATCGAGCTGCTCCGGGACGCGCGCCCGGAGCTGGCGAAGGCGGACGCGGCGCAGCGGTGGCTGCTCGCGTTCGGCCTGGTGCTGCAGTTCTTCGCCGACGGGATGCCCGGCGAGGTGCCGGTGGACACGCTGCGGGCGTTCGTCGCGGCGGGATTGGCGGGGTCATGACCGACGTCTTCGCGCCCGCGCGGCTGGGGCCGGTCGAGCTGCGCAACCGGATCATCAAGGCGGCCACGTTCGAGGGCGCTACCCCGGACGCCCTGGTCACCGACCGGCTGATCGAGTTCCACCGGCGGCCGGCGCGCGGCGGCGTGGGGATGACGACGGTGGCCTATTGCGCGGTGTCGCCGGAGGGGCGCACCGACCGGCACCAGATCTGGATGCGCGAGGAGGCGCTGCCCGGGCTGCGGCGGCTCACCGACGCCGTGCACGCCGAGGGTGCGGCGGTGAGTGCGCAGATCGGGCACGCGGGGCCGGTCGCGAACGCGGCGTCGAACCGGCTGCCGGCGCTGGCGCCCGGCCGGTTCCCCAACCCGCTGGGGATGCGGATGACGCGAGCGGCCACTGTGGACGATCTGGCTCGCGTCGTGCGCGCGCACGCGTCAGCCGCGCGGTTCGCGGTCGAAGCCGGGTTCGACGCGGTGGAGATCCACTTCGGACACAACTACCTGGTGAGCTCGTTCCTCAGCCCGCGGTTGAACCGGCGCCGCGACTCCTACGGCGGGTCGCTGGCCAACCGGGCGCGGCTGGCGCTGGAGGTCGCGCGGGCGGTGCGGGACGAGGTCGGGTCGCGCATCGCCGTGACGGCGAAGCTGAACATGGACGACGGTGTGCCGGGCGGGTTCTGGCTGGACGAGAGCGTGCAGGTCGCGCGGTGGCTGGAGGCGGACGGGACCGTCGACGCGCTGGAGCTGACCGCGGGCAGTTCGCTGCTGAACCCGATGTACCTGTTCACCGGGGACGCGCCGGTGCGGGAGTTCGCGGCCGCGTTCCCGCAGCCCGTGCGTGCCGGCATCCGGGCGGTGGGCGGGGCGTTCCTGAAGAGCTACCCGTTCCAGGAGGCCTACCTGCTGGACCGGGCGCGCCAGTTCCGCGCGGCGGTGGAGCTGCCGTTGATCCTGCTGGGCGGGATCACGCGGCTGGAGACGATGGAGCGGGCGATGGCCGAGGGGTTCCAGTTCGTGGCGTTGGCGCGGGCGTTGCTGCGTGAGCCGGACCTGCCGCTGCGGTTGCGGGCCGGGGCGCGTTCGCTGTGCGTGCACTGCAACCGGTGCATGCCGACGATCTACCGGGAGACGCGATGTGTGCTGACGTGATCGCCGTGACCGGATCCGCCTCAGGGATCGGGGCGGCTGTGGTGGCGGCGTTGCGGGCGGACGGGCACGAGGTGGTCGGCATCGACCTGCGGGACGCGGAGGTGTGCGCGGATCTGTCCACTCCGGACGGCCGTCGGGCGGCGGTCGACGGGGTGCTCGGGGTGGCGCCTGTTTTGGCCGGGCTGGTGGTGTGCGCCGGACTCGGGCCGCACGTGCCGGATCCGATGCAGATCGTCGAGGTCAACTACCGGGGCGCGGTGGAGGTGCTGGACGGACTGTTCCCGGCGCTGCGCGGGGCGGCGGTGGCCGTGTCGTCGTCGGCCTCGACGATGGTGAAGTGGGCGGACAACCCGATCGCGCGCGGCGAGGAGGCGGCCGCGCTGGCGGAGGCCGGTGAGTACGCGGGGCACCTGGCGTACTCGTGGTCGAAGAACGCGCTGACCGTCGCGGTGCGGCAACGGGTTTCGCAGTGGGGCGCGGCGGGCGTGCGGCTGAACACGGTGGCGCCCGGGGCCGTCGACACGCCGCTGCTGCAGGCCGGCCTGGCGTCCCGCTTCGGCGACGCGATCCGGAACTACCAGGCGCCGATCCCACGCCGGGGGCGGCCCGAGGAGATCGCCTCGCTGATCCGCTACCTGCTCGGCCCGGACGCCGGTTACATCCACGGCGCGCAGCTGATGATCGACGGTGGGTCGGACGCACTGCTGCGGCCGACGGAGTTCTGACCTGGGACTCCTGGTACCGGCAGGATAGGCACCGTACCGCGGCGCGGATTTCCGGTGGCCGGGCTCGGCCGGGGCTTCCGCTGCGCGGGATCAGCTCGCGCCCGGCACCGGCCCGGCACCCCGCAGCGGCAGCCGACCGCCACCACGGCAGCCGCCGCCCGGTTCAGCTCACGTCGGGGGCGTCAGGCTGTCGCCAGCACCTCCCGCAGCCGGTCGAGCTCCGCCAGCCACGACGGGCGGTCCGGCTCCTCCCAGAGTTCGTCCAGTTCGGACTTCTCCGCGAGCACACGGTCGATCGCGCGCACCGCCAGCGCTCTCAGCTCCGCGGGCAGCACCGGGATCGGCTCCTCCGGCCCGTAACTTTCGTCCACCGGATCGCCGCCAGGAAGCTGGGAGGCCACGAGCGCTGCCGCGGCCACGGCGAGCATGCCCTCCGGCGCCTCCAGGTACCCGGAGTTGCCCGCCGCCGCCTCCAGCGTCGTGCGGATCAGCGCCCCACGCTCACCCGCGGGCAGGTCGTCCAGTTCGTTCGCGAAGTCGGCGGCCTCGTCGTTGTCGAAGTGACCGGTTCCCCACGTTCCCATTCGGTGCCTCCTCGAAGTCGCCGTGATCTTGTCAGGAGGCACCGACAAAAACTAAGCAGCCAACCAGTCCTTCGCGGCCTGGAGGGCGTCCAGCGTGATCTGGTGCCCACCGTGGTGGCGGTGCACCGTCACCGAAGCCGACCGCTCCCGCAGCAGCTGGATGAACTGCTCGTTCGACGGCAGCGGCGCCATCGGGTCGCGTTCCCCATTGGACAGGAACACGCGCGTGGCGCTCAAATCATGCCCGGGCGGGTCCGGCACCGGCAGCATCGACGCGAACAACGCCGCCTCCCGCACCACGTCCGGGCGCAGCAGGGTGAGCGCGCCGCCGATGTTGGCGCCGTTGGAAAACCCGACCGCGACCAGCCGTCGTCCGTCCAGTCCGTACTCCTGCCGCGCGTCGAGCACGAACGACGCCAGCTGGTCGGTTCGGGCGCGGACGTCGTCGTAGTCGAAGACACCCTCCGCCAGCCGCCGGAACCACCGTGCGGCGCCGTGTTCGGACACCGGGCCGGCCGGGGCCAGCAGCGCGGCCGACGGGCTCAGCTCCCGCGCGAGACCGACCAGGTCGTCCGGCCCGCCGCCGGTGCCGTGCAGCAGCAACAGCACCGGCGCGTCCGGCGAGCCCTCGATGAACTTGTGCTCCAGCGTCATCGGTTGTTCTCGCCCGGGATGTGCAGCTTCGGCAGGGCGCGCTCGATCTGCTCGCGGTCCGGCTCCAGCCACGGCGGCAGCTTCAGCGCGCGGCCGAGTTCCAGCAGCGGCTCGTCGATGGCGAACCCGGGCTGGTCGGTCGCGATCTCCAGCAGCGTGCCGCCCGGCTCGCGGAAGTAGATCGAGCGGAAGTACTGCCGGTCGAGGATCGAGGTGACGTTCACGCCCCGGTCGACGAGCTCCTCCCGCCACGCGGCCTGGCTTTCCTCGTCGGGCGCGCGCCAGGCGACGTGGTGCACGGTGCCCGCGGCGACGAGCCCGCGCGGGGCGTCGGGCGTGACCAGGACGTCGACCATCGCGCCCGGCCCGCCCTCACCGGCGGTGAAGCGCAGGCGATTGCTGTCCTGGCTGCTGAAGGTCAGGCCAAGGTCGCCGAACATCTCGGCCGTCGCGTCCTCCTTGGCGACCGAGAGGGTCACCGAGTGCAGGCCGCGGATCGCGTGCTCGGCCGGGACGTGCCCGTTGTCCCACGGGTCGCGCGGGTCGCCCTGGGGGTGCGCGACGAGCGCGAGCTGGAGGCCGTCCGGGTCGCGGAAGGTCAGGACGTCCTCGCCCTCCCGGTTGGCGATGCGGCCGGTGGTGACGCCGGCCTCGGCGAGGTGGTCCTTCCACCAGCCAATCGAATCGGCCGGCACGGAGAACGCGGTGGTTGTGGCCTGGCCGGTGCCGAGGCGCCCGCTCGGCGCGTCGCGCCACGGGAAGAAGGTCATCAGCGTGCCCGGCTTGCCGGACTGGTCGCCGTAGTACAGGTGGTAGGTGCCCGGATCGTCGAAGTTGACCGTCGTCTTCACCAGGCGCAGGCCGAGCGTGCGCAGGTAGAAGTCGGCGTTGCGCTGGGGGTCGCCGCCGATCGCGGTCACGTGGTGCAAGCCGCTCGTCTTGATGGACATCGTCTGCTCCTTTGCCGGGGCTTCAACCTAACCCGCAGAACCTCTCGCCAGCAAGATATATTCCGGGAAGAGTTCCGGTCGGTATAGTCATGGGGTGACCACTCCCGGCGATGACGAGATCGTGACCTGGTGGGGCCTCGTGATCGAGGGTTACCTCGCCACGCAGGATCGACTCATGGGCGAGATCGCCGAGCGGTTCGGCCTGGCGCCGGCGCCGTTCGACATCCTGCTGCGGCTGGTGCGCACGCCCGGCCACCGGATGCCGATGACGCGCCTGGCCACCGAGGCGGCGCTGTCCAGCGGCGGGTTCACCAAGGTGGCGGACCGGCTGGTCGCCGCCGGGCTGATCACGCGCAAGCCGAGCCCGGACGACCGGCGCGTGACGTTCGCGTGCCTGACCGAGCACGGCCGCGAGGTGGCGGAAAAGGCGCGCCAGGCGTGCGCCGAGATCCTGCGGCGCCGCGTGCTGGAGCCCTTGGGGCCGGAGGCTTCGCAGGCGCTCGCCGACGCGATGCGAACGTTGCGTGAAGTGAACGGCACCAGCTGAAACCCCCGTTGCCTCCAGCGGATTGGCGGCGCACGATTAGTGCTCTCGTGAAGGAGGCGGGCCATGCTCACCAAGTCGACCATCACGCACATGCTTCCCGCGCAGGACGCCGATCGCGCCCGGCACTTCTACGGTGACCAGCTCGGCCTGCGCCAGACCGACACGGGACCGGACGGCACCTGCTACTTCGAGGCCGGCTCCGGGCACGTGATCGGTCTGCGCCCGCTGCCGGACGCCAAGCCGAGCGAGAACACGGTCCTCAGCTTCGAGGTCGAGAACATCTCCGCGGAGGTGCACGACCTCGAGGAACGCGGGGTGCGCTTCGCCGACTACGACTCCGGCGACCTCCGCACCGAGGGGCACATCGCCACGCTCGGCAAGGAGAAGGCGGCCTGGTTCGCCGACTCCGAAGGCAACTGGCTCTGCCTGCACGAGGTGGTGCGTTAGATCCCCAGGCCGGGGTACAGCTTCGCGGCGTTGCCGGACAGCACGTCCCGCACGACGGCGTCCGGCAGGCCCAGCTCCAGCAGCGCCCGGACGTTCCGCGCGGCGCCCGGTACGCCGGGCCAGTCCGTGCCGAACACGAACCGCCCCGCCAGCCGGGTGAAGTCGAACCGCGCGTAGTACTCCGGCAGCTTCCGCGGCGGCAGGCCGGACAGGTCCAGCCACACGTTGTCGCGCGCCAGCGCCAGGAACGCGGCCACGTCGTACCACCAGCCGCGGCCGCCGTGGGCGAACACGAACTGCACCGACGGGAAGTCCTCGACGACGTCGGCCATCAGCTCAGGGTTGCCGAAGCTCGCGCGGGCGCCGGGGAAGCTGCTCGTGCCCGAGTGGATGATCACCGGCACCCCGCGCTCGGCGCACACGTGGTACGCGGCGTACAACTCCTTGTCCCCCGGCAAGAACGCGCCGTGCACGGGGTGGATCTTCAACGCCACCGCGCCGAGGTCCAGCTGCCGCTCCACCTCGGCCGCCACCGGGTGGTGCAGGTACGGGTTCACGTTGGCCACCAGCCGGAACCGCGTCGGGTTCTCCGCCACCAGCGGCAGGTTGTCCTCGATCGGCTGGATCCCGGTCGCGCGCGGGCTGTACTCGCAGAACAACAACGCGCGGTCGACACCCTCGGCCTCGAACAACGCGTCCAGCCGCGCGGGCACGACGTTCCCATCCGTGTCGTAGGCGGACCGCCAGTCGTGCGGGCCGGAGAACCGCTCCGCCCACTCCAGCCACGCCGGTTTCAACGTGCTCAGCCGCGGCGCGTGGACGTGCGCGTCGACCACGGTGTAGCCGTCGATCACGTGAGCGCCCCCGGCCGCAGCGAGTCCCGCACCAGCTCGCGGATCACGTTCCGGCGGATCTTGCCCGTCGCGGTCTTGGGCAGCTCCTCGACACCCACCACGGCACGTGGCCGTTTGAACGCGGCGAGCCCCTCACGGCAGAAGTCGATCAACGCGTCCGGGTCGACGGTCCGCCCGGCGGCCGGCACGACGCAGGCCACCGGCTTCTCGATGCCGTCCGCGTCCGGCGCCGCCACCACCGCGACCTCGGCGACGTCCGGGTGCTGCAGCAACCGCTGCTCCACCTCGGCCGGCGAGACCCAGATCCCGCCCGCCTTCAGCATGTCGTTGAACCTGCCGAGGCACGTGTACGTGCCGTCCGGGTTGCGCACGTAGCTGTCCCCGGTCCGCAGCCACTCGCCCTGGAACACCTGCTTCGACGTCTCGTACCGGCTCCAGTAGCCGAACGCGGTGGACGGGCCGCGCACGTACAGCTCACCGGGCTGGCCGGTGGTTTCGATCAGCGTGCCGAGCGGGTCGCGGATCTCCACGTCGTAGCCGGGCACGGCGACACCCGTCGTGCCCGGGACCACCTCGCCCGGCCGGTTGGACAGGAAGATGTGCAGCGCCTCGGTGGAACCGATGCCGTCCAGGATCTCCACCCCGAACCGGTCGCGGAACCGCTCGTAGATCACCGCGGGCAGCGGCTCGCCGGCCGACACCGCCTGCCGCACCGAGGAGAACGTGTCCGGTGGCAGGTCGGCGGCCAGCAGGGCGGAGTAGAACGTCGGCACCCCGAAGAACAACGTCGGCCGCTCGGCGCGCACCCGGTCGGCGACCAGCTGCGGCGTCGGACGGCCCGGCTCGAACACCGCGCTCGCGCCGACCGACAACGGGAAGAACGCGGAATTGCCGATGCCGTAGGCGAAGAACAGCTTGGCGACGGAGAAGCACCTGTCGTCGGGGCCGATCCCGAGCACCTGCCTGCCGTAGGTCTCGCACACCGCCCGGATGCTCGCGTGCCGGTGCATCGCACCCTTGGGCTGCCCGGTCGTGCCGGACGTGTACAGCCACAGCGCGGGCGAATCGGCCCACGTGTCATAGGTTTCCCGTGCGTCTGCTGTGGACAGCCGGGTCCAGTCGTGTGTGGACACCCGGGAGAACTGCGCCGCGTCCGCGCGGTCCAGCACGACGTCGGTGACCTCCGGCGCCAGCTCGACCGCCTCCTTCGCGGCCGCGGTGAACTCCCCGGACACGCACAGCACCCTGGCCCGCGAGTCGGCGAGCACCCGGCCCAGCTCGGGCCCGGTCACCATGGTCGACACCGGCACCGGAACGGCGCCCGCGCACATCGCGCCGAGGATGCCGGTGAGCATCTCGACGCCGTCGACCATGCACAGCATGACCCGTTCCTCGGGCCGCACCCCGATGTCCGCCAGCCCGCCCGCGACGCGGTGCACCGCTTCGGAAAGCTCGGCGTAGGACAGCGTGCGCGAGACCGTGACGACCGCGGTGCGGGCGCCGTTCCCGTCCCGGACGTGCCGGTCGACCAGGTAGTCCGCGGCGTTGAACTCGACCATCGCGCCCGCCCTCCGCAGGTTTACAGGTACACGTACTCGTAGTCGAACGGCTTCCCGTTGATGCCCTGTCGTGGCGGGGCGACCCAGCTCGCGATCTTGCCCCGTTCGTACACCGGGTGCATGAGCGAGCGGACGAACGCCAGGTCCTCGTCGGTCGGCAGCCAGTGCTTGCGGCTGCGCTCCCAGGTCGCTTCGTCCACGATCGTCCCGTCCGGCGTGATGTGGTGGCCGGAGTTTATGCCGACTTTCCGGTTGAAACCAGGGTGCGGCAGGCGGAACCGGAAGTCGATGCCCGCGTCGGCGAGGATCTTGTTCCAGCGCTTGACCCCGGAGGAGCAGTCGGCGATGTACTCACCGCGCAGGTCGAGGTTGAGCAGCAGGATCTTCTGCATCTCCTCGGCGGTCCAGGTACCGTCGTCCTGCGGTTTCTCCAGCAGCGCCGCGTCTTCGGTCAGCTGGTGGTCGTCCTTGCGGCGGGTCTCCATCCAGCGGCCCTTGAGGCCGGCGGTGTAGTAGTTGGCCGCGTTCGTCGAGGTCTCGCTGCCGAACAGGTCGAGCGAGACGGTGTAGTGGAAGTTCAGGTAGCGCTGGATGATGTCCAGCGGGATGCCGCCGTGCGCGGCGATGTCCATGGTGTCGTGCTCGCGGATCAGCTCGGCGCTGCGCGTCACCACGCGGTCGACCCCGGTGGTGCCGACGAACATGTGGTGCGCCTCCTCCTTGAGCATGAACTCGCAGGTGCGCGACAGCGGGTCGAACGCGGACTCCTTCAGCGTGCCCAGCTGGTACTTGCCGTCGCGGTCGGTGAAGTAGGTGAACATGTAGAACGCGAGCCAGTCCGCGGTCTCCTCGTTGAACGCGCCGAGGATGCGGGGCGTGTCCGGGCTGCCCGAGTTGCGGTGGAGCAACGCCTCCGCCTCCTCGCGGCCCTCCTTGCCGAAGTAGGCGTGCAGCAGGTAGACCATCGCCCACAGGTGACGGCCCTCCTCCACGTTGACCTGGAAGAGGTTGCGCAGGTCGTACAGGCTGGGCGCGGTCAGGCCGAGCAGTTTCTGCTGCTCCACCGAAGCCGGCTCGGTGTCGCCCTGGATGACGATCAGCCGCTGCAGGTCGGCGCGGTACTCGCCGGGCACCTGCTGCCACGCCGGCTCGCCGCGGTGCTCGCCGAACGCGATCCGGCGGTCCGGGTCACGTTCGGCGAGGAAGATGCCCCAGCGGTAGTCCTGCGGCACCACGTGGTCGAAGTGCGCCCAGCCGTCGCGGCCGACGCTGACCGCCGTGCGCAGGTACACGCCCTGGGTTTCCAGCGCCGGGCCCATCTCGGCCCACCAGTGCATGAACTTCGGCTGCCAGCCCTCCAGCGCCCGCTGCAGCCTCCGGTTGTCGGACAGTTCGACGTTGTTCGGGATCTTGGCGTCGTAGTCGATCCTGGTCGGCATCTCACACCCGCTTGCGGTCGAAGGAAGCCTTCTGGCCGGTGCCGTAGCGGCGCAGCGCGCCCTCCGGCCCGGAGGCGTTCGGTCTCGTGAAGATCCAGTTCTGCCAGGCCGTCAGCCGGCCGAAAATCTTGGTCTCGATGGTTTCCGGGCCGACGAACCGATGGTTGGCCTCCATGCCGGTGAGCGCATCCGGCGACAGCGCGGCGCGGCCCTCCAGCACGATCCGGATCTCGTCCTCCCAGTCGATGTCGTCCGGGGCCTCGGTGACCAGGCCCAGCTCGACGGCCTCGCCGGCGGACAGCCGTCGGTCGCTTTCGCGCTTGAGCCAGTCCAGGTGGTCGTGCTCGCCGTAGAACCGGGATTCCAGGCGGGACAGGCCGTTGCCCATCGGAAACGCGCCGAAGTTCGCGTCGGACAACACGATCGACGCGCGTTCATCGCTGTCCTCGTCGTCGATCGGCGGGCCGTCCAGCATGTACTGGCGGTCGCAGGCCAGCGCCAGCTCCAGCAGCACCCCGGCGAAGCAGCTGCCCGGTTCGATCAGCGCGATGAGGCTGCGGCTGGTGACGTCGAGCCGTTTCAGCGTGCGCTTGTAGTAGTGCAGGACCTCGTTGGACAGCCAGTCGGAACCGGTGAGCACCTCCCGTTCGGCGGCGAGCACGGCGTCCGGGTCGCCCTCGGTGCGGAAGACCCAGGTGCCCAGCTCGGGTTCGTTGGTACGCAGGCGCAGGATGAGGTCGTCCAGCTCGCGGGTCATCGCCAGCAGCCAGCCGTCGCCGCTCGGTCCGCGCACGGTGATCGTGACGACGCCGGCGGCGCGGTCCAGCTCGGCGGTGGTGTTCGGGTAGGTGATGCGATCGTCGTCCTCGGTGCGGTCGAGCGGTTCGAGCACGATGCCCTGCGCGTTCTCCGGCCGGTTGCTGCGGGCGGCGAGCTCACGGGCCCGCTGCTCGACGACCGCGCGGAACTCCTGGCGCGGGACCAGCTCGTCGACCAGCCGCCAGTCGACCGCCGTGCGGCCCTTCACGCCGTCCGGGCGGGTGGCGAACACGTCGGCACGGTCCTTGCGGACGCGGCGCTTGTCGGTGACGCGGGTGAGGCCGCCGGTGCCGGGCAGCACGCCGAGCAGCGGCACCTCGGGCAGCGCGACGGTCGAGGAGTTGTCGTCGACCAGCAGGATCTTCTCGCAGGCCAGGGCGATTTCGTAGCCGCCGCCGGCGCAGCTGCCGTTGACCGCGGCGAGGTAGATCTGGCCGGAGTTCTCGGTGGCGTCCTCGATGCCGTTGCGGGTCTCGTTGGTGAACTTGCAGAAGTTCACCTTCCACTCGTGCGGGGAGCCGGCCAGCATCCGGATATTCGCGCCGGCGCAGAACACCTTGTCCTTGGCGCTGGTCAGGATCACCGCGCGCACCTCGGGGTGCTCGAAGCGCAGCCGCTGCACGGCGTCGTAGAGCTCGATGTCCACGCCCAGGTCGTAGGAGTTGAGCTTCAGCTCGTAACCCGGGACCAGGCCGCCCTGCTCGTCGACGTCCATCTCCAGCCACGCCAGCGGCGGCTCGATCCGGAGCCGCCAGTGCCGGTAGTCCTCCGGTCGCCGATCGAATGACACCGTCGTCATGGCTCTCGATTCTCTACTTGTTTTTCCCGAACGTCAACGTTGTGTAGAGAGTGGATCTCGCGCCTATCGTGCTCAGCATGGCTGACCTCAAACCCCGGTCGCGGGACGTGACGGATGGACTGGAACGCGCGGCGGCTCGCGGCATGCTGCGCGCGGTCGGGATGGGCGACGAGGACTTCGCCAAACCGCAGATCGGCATCGCGTCCTCATGGAACGAGATAACACCGTGCAACCTGTCTCTGCAACGGCTCGCCCAGGCGAGCAAGCAGGGAGTGCACGCCGGCGGCGGCTACCCGATGGAGTTCGGCACGATCTCCGTGTCCGACGGCATCTCCATGGGCCACGAGGGCATGCACTTCTCGCTGGTGTCGCGGGAGATCATCGCCGACTCGGTGGAGACGGTGATGGAGGCCGAGCGCCTGGACGGCGCGGTGCTGCTCGCCGGGTGCGACAAGAGCCTGCCCGGGATGCTGATGGCCGCCGCACGGCTGGACGTCGCGGCGGTGTTCCTCTACGCCGGGTCGATCCTCCCGGGCAATGTGGACGGCCGCGAGGTGACGATCATCGACGCGTTCGAGGCGGTCGGCGCGTGTGCCCGCGGACTGATCTCCCGCGAGGAGGTCGACAAGATCGAACGCGCCATCTGCCCCGGTGAGGGCGCGTGCGGCGGGATGTACACGGCGAACACGATGGCGTGCGCGGCCGAGGCGCTGGGCATGTCGCTGCCCGGTTCGGCGAGCCCGCCGTCGGTGGACCGGCGGCGCGACCGGTTCGCCCGGGAGAGCGGCGAGGCCGTTGTCGGGATGCTCGGCGCCGGGATCACCGCCCGTGACGTGCTGACGCGCGAGGCGTTCGAGAACGCGATCGCCGTCGTGATGGCGCTCGGCGGGTCCACCAACGCGGTGCTGCACCTGCTGGCCATCGCCCACGAGGCCGAGGTCGATCTGACGCTGGACGACTTCACCCGGATCGGTGACCGGGTGCCGCACCTGGCCGACGTCAAGCCGTTCGGGCGGCACGTGATGACCGCGGTCGACCGGGTCGGCGGGGTGCCGGTGGTGATGAAGGCCCTGCTGGACGCGGGTCTGCTGCACGGCGACTGTCTCACCGTGACGGGCAAGACGCTGGCCGAAAACCTGGCCGAGCTGGCCCCGCCGGAGCTGGACGGCGAGGTCGTGCGGAAGCTGTCCAACCCGATCCACCCGACCGGCGGGCTCACGATCCTGCACGGCAGCCTCGCGCCGGAGGGCGCGGTGGTGAAGAGCGCCGGGTTCGACTCGTCGCGGTTCGAGGGCACGGCGCGGGTGTTCGACGGCGAGCAGGCCGCGATGGACGCGATGCCGACGCTGCAGCCCGGCGACGTGGTGGTGATCCGGTACGAGGGGCCGCGCGGCGGGCCCGGGATGCGCGAGATGCTCGCCGTGACGGGCGCGATCAAGGGCGCCGGGCTGGGCAAGGATGTCCTGCTGCTCACCGACGGCCGGTTCTCCGGCGGCACCACCGGGTTGTGCATCGGGCACGTCGCCCCGGAGGCCGCGCACGGCGGCCCGATCGCCTTCGTCCGCGACGGCGACCCGATCGTGCTCGACATGGAGACGCGAACGCTCGATGTGGACATTTCCGAGGCGGAGATGGCCGAACGCCGGTCCGGTTGGGAAGCGCCCCCGCCGCCGCGCCGCACCGGCGTGCTGGCCAAGTACGCCCGTCTGGTCGGTTCCGCGGCACAGGGAGCCGTCTGCTCGTAGATGAGTAAGTCCTAACCCTGGGTGGGGTGTGGAGATGGGTGAAGGATGCTGAACCGCTGACGCTGGCGGTGGCGCAAGTGCTGCTGGGGTGCGTTCCGAGGCCCGGTGGCTGCGGTTCGTGCCTCGTCACGTGCCGGGCGCGTTCCCGTATCTGCCCGGCCGCAACGACTCCTCGCCCTCACCGCCGCCATCTGGCACAACCGCGCCACCGGCCAACCCACCACCCGATCCCTGATCGCCTACGACCACTAACCAAGATCGGACTTACATCTAGACGTAGTATTGACGAATCGTTCAACAATCCAATAATGTCCTCCGCCACTGGGGGCAGCACACAGTGCGCCCATTCCTGGCGAAGGAGTTCCCGCATGCGTGCACGACGTTCGTTGTTCGTCGCCCTGGCCACCTCGATCGGCGCGGTCCTCGCGCTGCTCGTCCCGGGAACGGCCGCGGCTTCGGACTACAACATCGCGACGGCCTCCAGCGGCCCGAGCGGCAACTACTGGTACTACTGCGTGACGGACACCGGGGTGGAGGGCTGCTACCAGCCCTACGGCGACCTGTTCTACGTCCGCGACACGAAGGCGAACGGGCAATCGGCCGAGGTCCGCTGGTACAACAACCTGAACGGGTCGCCCTACCGCCAGGGCACGTGCCGGAACAACCTCGGGTCGGGCCACTGGGGCGTGTGCGACAAGGACTTCCGCGAGGACAGCACGATCCGCTTCGGGGTGGACGGCGTGGGCAACGACGCGCGCCTGTACTCGCCGACGCTCTACGCCTGACGACCGCGGCCGGACCGCCGACACGCGGTCCGGCCCCGTCCGCTCCTAGAGGGAGCCGAAGAACTGCCGGATGTCCTGCACCAGCTCCGCCGGGGCCTGGTGCGCGGCGTAGTGCCCGCCGACGTCGTAGGTGTGCCAGCTGACGATGTTCTTGTGGTCGCGCTCGGCGAAGCGGCGGATCGACTGGAAGTCGTTCGCGAAGCCGGCCAGTGCGAGCGGCACCGTGGTCGGCTCGGCGGGCGGCTCGGTCTGCGCGTCCTCCCAGTAGAACCGCATCGAGGACGCCGTGGTTCCGGTCAGCCAGTAGATCGCCAGGTTCGTCACCACGAAGTCGTCGTCGAGGCCGGCGAGCAGCTGGCCGTTCCAGCCGGCCAGCCCGGCCGGCGAATCGGCCAGCGCGTGGGCCAGCGTCTGCGGCTGCTGGGCCTGCAGCTGGTTGAACGCGCCCATCTTCGACCAGAACCACTGCAGGTGCTCCAGCGCGGACCCTTCCTCCGGCGTCAGGTCGGCCATCTCGGCGGGATCACCCGACGGGAACGAGAAGATCTGCGTGACGTGCACGCCCACGACGTGCGACGGGTCCACCCGGCCGACCTCGGGTGAGATCAGCGAGCCGCCGTCGTTGCCGACCGCGCCGTAGCGCTCGTAGCCGAGGCGGGCCATCAGCTCGGCCCACGCCTTCGCGACGCGGTACCGGTTCCAGCCGCGCTCGCGGGTCGGGCCGGAGAAGCCGAACCCCGGGATCGACGGGATCACCAGGTGGAAGTCGCGGGACAGCGGCTCGATCACGTCGAGGTACTCCACCACCGAACCAGGCCAGCCGTGCGTGAGGATCAGCGGCAGCGCGTCCTCGCGCGCCGACCGGACGTGCAGGAAGTGGACGTTCTGGCCGTCGATCTCGGTGGTGAACTGCGGATGGGCGTTCAAACTCGCTTCGAAGGCGCGCCAGTCGTAGCCGTCGCGCCAGTACTCGACCAGCTCACGCACGCGGGCGACCGGCACGCCGTAGTCGGCGCCGCCGTCGGCGAGCTCTTCGCTGAACCGGGTGCGGGCGAGGCGATCGGCCAGATCGTCCAGGTCGGCCTGCGGGACGTTGATGCGGAAGGGCTTGATCTCGGTCATGACACCAAGCTAGAAGCCAAATAGGAAGACTTCTTTCCTATTGATCGGGCAGACTCGGGAAAATGCTGGAGACCTCAGCCCGACTGCTCCGCCTGCTGTCCCTGCTGCAGACACCCCGCGACTGGACCGGCGCCGAACTGGCCGAACGGCTCGAGGTGAGCACCCGCACCGTCCGCAACGACGTCGAGCGGCTGCGCAACCTCGGCTACCCGGTGCACGGCACACGCGGCTCGGTCGGCGGCTACCGGCTGGGCGCGGGCGCCGCGCTGCCGCCGCTCCTGCTCGACGACGAGGAGGCTGTGGCGGTCGCGATCAGCCTGCGGACGGCGGCCGGCTCGCTCACCGGCGTCGAGGAAACGGCGTTGCGGGCGCTGACGAAGCTGGAACAGGTACTGCCGTCGCGGTTGCGGCGCCGCGTGCGAGCGCTGAGCACGTACGCCGTCCGCGCGCCCACCGACAGCGAAGGGCCACGCGTGAGCGGCGAAACCTTGAGCCTCCTCGCCGCGGCGTGCCGCGACCACGAGCGGCTGCGGTTCGACTACACCGGCCACGACGGCACGACCAGCCGGCGCGTCGCCGAGCCGTACCGGCTGGTGAACTGGGGGCGCCGCTGGTACCTCGTGGCCTGGGACTGCGACCGCGGCGACTGGCGCACCTTCCGCGTGGACCGGATGGAGCCGAAGATCCCGTCCGGCCCCCGGTTCACCCCGCGTGAGCTGCCGGAAGAGGTGACCGACCGGGTGCGCCGCGGGGTGTCGGCGGCGGCGTGGCGGCACCACGCGGAGGTGACCGTGCACGCCCCGGCGGACGTGGTGCGCGAGCGGATCAACCCGGCGGTGGGCGCGGTCGAGGCGATCGACGCGACGAGGTGCGTGCTGCACACCGGCGCGGAAACCGTGCAGAGCATCGCCGTGCACCTGGGTCTGCTGGACCTGGATTTCACCGTGACCGGGCCGCCGGAACTCGTCGAACGGCTGCGCGTCCTGTCGCGGCGCTACCGGAAGGCCGTGTCGTGAAACCCTTCCAGACCACGCGTCTCGCGGACGCCGTCGAAGTCACCGCGCCCGACGGGTCCGCGGTCCGTCCACTGTGCACACTGCCGGGCGTGGCGAGCTTCGCGCACTTCGCGCTGGAGCCGGAGCAGGTGTCGCAGGCCGTTTCGCACGCGACCGTGGAGGAGATCTGGTACGTGGTCGGCGGCAGCGGCCGGATGTGGCGCGGGCAGGGCACGCGCGAGGAGGTCACCGAGCTGGCGCCCGGGGTGTGCCTGACGATCCCGCTCGGCACGGCGTTCCAGTTCCGGGCGGGCGCGGACGGGCTGGCGGTGGTCGCCGTGACGACGCCACCGTGGCCGGGCGCGGGCGAGGAGGCCTCGCCCGCGGCCGGCCACTGGTGACTGTTGACTGAATTTCAAAATTGGTCATAAGATAGCCACATGGATCGCCGGGAGCGGGCGGAACGCATCCTCGACGTGGCCGCCGACCTGCTGCTGCGCTGGGGCTACCAGAAGGTGACGGTCGACGACGTGGCCGAACGGGCCGGGGTCGGCAAGGGCACCGTCTACCTGCACTGGAAGTCGCGTCAGGACCTGTTCCACTCGGTGTTCCGGCGCGAGCTGGCCGCGGCCTCCGACGAACTCGTCGCCGCCGTCCGCGCGGATCCGCGCACGGTCCTGCTGCACGAGCTAACCCGCGTGAACTTCGAGTCGGTCAACCGCCGCCCCCTCCTGCGGGCGCTCACGCGAGCCGATCCGAACGTGCTCGGCAAGCTCGCCCGCGAACGGGCGGAGTCACGGCACGACGAGGCCCTCGCCGGCTACTTCCGGCTGCTCACCGAGCACGGCCTGGTGCGCGACGACCTGCCGTTCGACGACCTCCGCTACGCCTGGCACGCCACGCTCGAAGGCTTCTTCCTGTCCCCGCCGCACCCCGGCGCCGCGGACCTGCTCGCCGCGACCGTGCGCGGCGCCTTCGAACCGGCGGGCGAACCGGACCCGGCGCTGTTGGCCGCGCTCGCGCCCCGGGCCGCCGAACTGCTCACCGAGATCGGGAACGAGCACCGCACCTTCTACGACGGGGGAAACCCATGAGGATCGGCCTGATGCTCGACGACGCGGGCAAGACCATCGACGACATCGTCGCGGCGGCCCGCTCCGGTCTGCCCGCGTTGTGGCTGGGCCAGCGGTTCGGCTGGGACCCGCTGATCGCGCTGGCCGTCGCCGGGCGGGAGGTGCCCGGGATCGAGCTCGGCACCGCGATCGTGCCGACCTGGCCACAGCACCCGATCACCCTGGCCACGCGCGCGTTGAGCACGCAGTCGGCCACCGGCAACCGGCTCAGCCTCGGCGTCGGGCTCAGCCACCCGGTCATGGTCGAAGGCCAGTACGGCCTCCCCTACGACCGGCCGGCCAGGCACCTGCGCGAGTACCTGAGCGCACTCGGGCCGCTGCTGCGCGGGGAAACCGTTGCCCACCAAGGGGAAACGCTGACGGCACGAGCGCGGCTGGAAGTGACCGGGGCGACGCCGCCCGCGCTGCTGGTGTCCGCGCTCGGGGACCGGACGTTGCGCGTCGCGGGCGAGCTGGCGGACGGGACGATCACCACCTGGGCCGGGCCACGCACGCTCGGCGAGCACATCGTCCCGAAGATCAGGAAGGCCGCTGCCGGGCGGGCCGAGCCACGCGTGGTGGCGGGCGTGGTGGTGGCGGTGACCGACGAGCCGGACGCTATCCGCGCATGGGTCGCGCGGGAGTACGGCATCGCCGGGACGCTGCCCGCGTACCGCGCGGTCCTCGACCGGGAGGGGGTGCGGGAGATCGCGGAGGTCGTCGTCGCCGGCGACGAGGACGCGGTCGAACGGGAACTCCGGCGTCAGCTGGACGCCGGAGCCACCGAGTTCGCCGCCGCCCTCGTCGGGTCACCGGCGGAGCAGGATCGGACGCTGGAACTGTTGCGGAGCCTGAACTCCTAGTACCGGTCCGTCGTGTACGGCGTGCCGCTCTCGATGCTCGGGCTGACCCGCGGGTCGCGGCCCTCCTGCCCGGGCACCGGCGAGACGACCGGGTCGTTGAGCGAGTGGTCCGCCGGGCGCGGGGCGTTCATCCGCGTGTTGATCTGCTCGACGACCTGTTCCTCGCGCTGGCGCGACAGCACGGCGATGGTGATGCCGTGGGCCAGCGCCAGCACCAGCAGGAACACGCCGATGCGTCCCACGATCGCCGTCGGCGTGGTGCCGCCGGGGAAATCGATCGTGGAGATGAGCGCGAGCACGCCCAGCGTCGCGATGTGGAACAGCACCGCGACCAGCCGGGCCATGGACGCCCCCGATTCCGATTCGCCCTGCCCGTTCGCCAGGTACCGCTTCCCGCTGTGGTAGACGAACTGACCGTCGACCAGGACGATCAGCGCGCCTATCACGAGGAAGGCCACATAGGCGTTCGTGTCCATGACGAGCTCCTCTCCTCACCGTGAGTCGAGTACCCGTCACGCTTCCGAGCGAAACCCGCGTGTCGTGGCAGCTCAGCGCAGGTGGCGCCGCGAATCCGGGGTCCGGGCGGTGATCGCGCGGGCGTCGAGGAGCTCCAGCAACGGCACCGCGACCCGGCGCGTCGTGTCCAGCGCTCGCCGGGCCTCGCTGACCGTGAACGGCTGCGGCAGCGTCCCCAGCACCTCGGCGGCCCGCGGAACCACGTCCGGGCCGAGGAACACCCCGTCGGCGATCCGGGTGAGCCGCCCGGCCCGCACCGCCGCCGCGAGTTCCCGCGTGCCCAGCCCCAGCTCGGCGAGGTCGTCGGCCTCGGGCGCGCGGAACGGCTGCGACCGGAACCGCTCGTCCAGCCGCGCCAGCGCGGACAGCACCGGCGCGGGCAACCCCGCGCCCGGGCGCCGCACGAGGCCGTCGGCGATCACCAATCCGGTGCCGTCCAGCGCGGCCGGCACCAGCTCGGCCGCGGGCAGGCCGGTCGCCTGGCGCAGCGCCTCCACCGGCATCCCGGCCGCGACGGGGTTGCGAGATGACCACTCGTCGAACCGCGACAGCGCCTCCTCGCGTGCCCGCGCGATGGCCGCGTCGTCCACGATCCACTCGCCGATCCGCTTGCCCGTCAAGGGAAATCCCATCGCCCGCAGCTCGCTCGCGCGGGCGATCGGCGGCGGCGCCACCCGGCCGGCTGCCAGCTCGGCCGCCCGCGTACGCGCCGCACCGCGACGCCGCAGCGGCGGCGGCCGCACGTCCAGCACCGTGACCCCGGCCGCGATCCGGTGCTCGCCGGGGTCCCGCAGGAGCCCGACATCCCCGATGCGCAGCGGCAACGGTTCCCGCAACCGCAGGCGCGCCGCGTCCGTCCCCAGTGGACGGACGTGCACCGGGACCGCCGCCGCGCCGAGGTGCAGCACCAGCTCCCGGTGCAGCTCCCCCTGCGCGCGCACGGCCACGTCCACCTCCGACGTGTGCACCCACGCCCCGGGCGTCAGCAGCGCGTCCCCGCGCCGCACCCGGTCGCGGTCCACCCCGCGCAGGTTCACCGCGACCCGCGCCACCGCGGTCACCTCGGTTTCCGCCGCGCCGAGCGACTGCAGCCCGCGCACGCTCACCCGCTCCCCGGCCAGCTCCAGCTCGTCCCCGGCGCGCAGGGTGCCACCGGCGAGCGTCCCGGTCACCACCGTGCCCGCGCCGCGCACCGTGAACGCCCGGTCCACCCACAGCCGCACGTCCGCCGCCGGATCCGGGGCGGGCAGCCGGTCGACGAGCGCGCACAGCGCCCGGCGCACCGGCGCCAGGTCCCCGCCGCGCCCGATCGACACCGCGTCGCAGCTGCCGAGGACCGCCAGCTGGGAAAGCGCTTCCGCGGTCGCAGGCCCTGGATCGGCGAGGTCGGCCTTGGTCACGACGAGGAGCGCGTGCCGGACGCCGAGCGCGTCGAGCGCCGCCAGGTGTTCCGCCGACTGCGGCATCCACCCCTCGTCCGCGGCCACGACGAACACCACGGCGGGCACCGGGCCGACCCCGGCGAGCATGTTCGGCACGAACCGCTCGTGCCCGGGCACGTCCACGAACGCGAGCCGCCGCCCGTCGATCTCCGTCCAGGCGAACCCCAGCTCGATCGTCAGCCCGCGCCGCTGCTCCTCCGCCAGCCTGTCGGGCCAGGTGCCGGTGAGGCGCTCGACCAGCGTCGACTTGCCGTGGTCCACGTGACCCGCGGTCGCTACGACGTACACGCGCGCACCGCCGCGAGCAGCAGTTCGTCCTCGTCCGGGCCGACCGTGCGCAGGTCCAGCAGGCACCGGCCGTGCTCGACCCGGCCCACCACGGACGGCGTCCCGGTGCGCAGCGGCTCCGCCAACGCCTCCGGCAGGCTCACCGCGACCGAGGGCAGCTCCACGCCGGGCGCGCCGCCGCCACCGACCGCCGACCGGCACGGCACCACGCTCGCGCCGGGAATCCGCTCGGCCAGCGCGTCCGCCCTCCGCTGCAGTTCCGCCAGGTCGGCGACGAGGGCCCGCGCGACCGGCGGTTCGGGCCCGCGCAGGGTCGCCTCCAGCGCGGCGAGGGTCAACTTGTCGACCCGCAGTGCGCGGGCGGCGGGATGCCTGCGCAGCCGCTCCACCAGCTCGGCCGAGCCCAGCAGCAGCCCGGCTTGCGGGCCGCCGAGCAGCTTGTCGCCGCTCGCGGTCACCAGGTCGGCGCCGTCGCGCAGGGTCGTGGCCGCGTCCGGCTCGTCCGGCAGGACCGGGTGCGGCGCCAGCAGCCCGGAACCGATGTCGACGACCAACGGCGCGTCCAGCGTGGCGAGTTCACGCACCGACGCCTCCGCGGTGAACCCGGTGACGCGGAAGTTCGACGGGTGCACCTTCAGCACGAAGCCGGTGTCCGGGCCGAGCGCCGCGGCGTAGTCGCGCAGGCTGGTCCGGTTCGTGGCGCCGACCTCACGCAGCCGCGCGCCGGTGGACGCCAGCAGCTCCGGGATGCGGAACCCGTCGCCGATCTCGACCAGCTCGCCGCGGCTGATCACGATCTCCTTGCCGGGCGCCAGCGCGAGCGCGGCCAGCAGCAGCGCCGCGGCGTTGTTGTTCACCACGTGCACCCCGCCCGCGGCCGGCACCGCCTCGGCGAGCGCCGCCAGCGCGCCCCGGCCGCGGCGGGCCCGGCGGCCGGTGGCGAGGTCGAACTCGACGTCGGTGCTGCGCCCCGCGGTGGCCACGGCGTCCAGCGCGGCCTGCGACAACGGGGCCCGGCCGAGGTTGGTGTGCACGACGACCCCGGTCGCGTTCACCACCGGCCGCAGCGAGGTCGCGGACGACGGCAGCGCCGCGATGGCCTGCTCGGCGACCTGCTCCGGCTCGATCTCCCCGGCGCGCGCCCGGTCCTGCGCCGCCACGACCGCGGCCTTGACCAGGGCGCGGCCGAGCACGCGCTCCGCCTCGGCCAGGCGCGGGTGCGCGAGCAGCACGTCGGTCCGCGGCACGCGGCGACGGGGGTCCGTCACTCCTCGCTCCTCCCTGGGTGGCGGAGGCGGACGGGAATCGAACCCGCCGGCGACAGCGGCTGCCGCCCAACGGTTTTGAAGACCGCGCCGGTCACCAGACCGGATACGCCTCCTCGGGGGACACCCCATGATCGCAACTTCGCGCGGCCCGCGCAGCGCGAAGACGGCACGATGATGGCATGGGCCATCGACTGACGCAGTACGCGCACGGCGGCGGGTGCGCGTGCAAGATCCCGCCGGGCGAGCTGGAGGACGTGGTGCGCGGGCTGGTCGGCAGGCAGCCGACCGACCCGGCCGGGGAACTGCTGGTCGGCCTGGACGACGGCGACGACGCGGCCGCCGTGCGGATCTCCGACGGGCTCGCGTTGATCGCCACCACGGACTTCTTCACGCCCGTCGTCGACGACGCCTACGACTGGGGGCGCATCGCGGCGGCCAACGCGTTGTCCGACGTCTACGCGATGGGCGGCCGCCCGGTGGTGGCGGTGAACCTGCTCGGCTGGCCGCGGGACGTGCTGCCGTTCGAACTGGCGGCGGAGGCGCTGCGTGGCGGGGCGGACGTCTGCGCCGGCGCCGGGTGCCACCTCGCCGGCGGGCACAGCGTCGACGACCCGGAGCCGAAGTACGGGCTCGCGGTCACCGGTGTCGGCGATCCGGATCGCCTGCTGCGCAACGATTCCGCCCGGCCCGGGATGGCGTTGTCGCTGACCAAGCCGCTCGGCATCGGGGTGCTGAACTCGCGGCACAAGGCGACCGGCGAGCGCTTTCCGGAGGCGATCGAGGTGATGACCACGCTGAACGCCCCGGCCGCCGATGCCGCACTGGACGCCGGCATCACCGCGGCCACCGACGTGACCGGCTTCGGCCTGCTCGGGCACCTGTACAAGATGGCGCGGGCCAGCGGGGTGACCGCCGTCGTGAACTCAGCCGTCGTGTCCTATGTGGACGGCGCACGAGCGGCACTGGCCGAGGGCTACGTCAGCGGCGGCACGCGGCGCAACCTCGACTGGGTGCGGCCGCACACCGACCTGTCCGCGGTGGCCGAGGAGGAGGCCCTGCTCCTCGCCGACGCCCAGACCTCGGGCGGCCTCCTGCTGGCAGGCGAGATCCCCGGCGCCCCGGTGATCGGCGAGTTCGTCCCGCGCGGGGAGCACGTCGTGGTGGTGCGCTGATCTAACCTGATCGCCATGGGGGACGACGAGCTGATCGCGGGCGTCCTGTTCGGTGACGACGCGCGCGACCTGCTCGCCGCGGAGCGGATCCCGTTGCGCGAGGCGCACGAGACGTTGTCCGCGGACCCGGAGCTGCGCGAACGGCTGACCAGCGGCCGCGCCACCTTCCTGCGCGACCCCGCCTTCGAAGGCGTGATCACGTCGAGGCTGCCCGAGCACCGGCTCGTCGACCTCCGGCTCGCCGCCGCCTTCGCCGTCGTGTTCGGCTACCACCTGCTGCTCGTCCAGGCCTGGCCGCAGCTGCCGTGGGGGTTCGCCGCGTTCGCGGTGGCCGCCTACCTCGCCGTGCTGGCGATCGCCTGCCGCATCGGGTACCGCTGGATCGCGCCGCTGCGCGGGCTGTTCCGCCGCGTCGGCGCGTTGCCCGTCGAGGACCTGTGGCGGGTGTACGCGGTCGAGCAGATCGTGTGGCCGGCGCTGGTCCGCTACGTCGAGGAGAAGCGGACTCCGCCGGACAGCACCGAGTTCACCTACCGCGCGGTCGACGGCCTCTACCGGGAATCCCCCAGCGCGACGCCGGTCATCACGGGCGCCGGGGAGCGTCTGCGCACCGCCGTCGCACGGTCGGAGACCGGGGCGATCGCGCTCGCCGGGCACCGCGGGGTCGGCAAGACCACCGCCATCCGGTTCGTCGCGGGCGGGGTGCTCGGTGATCCGGACCGGCCGCCGCTCGCCGTGGTCGCGTCCGCGCCTGCCCGCTACGACGCCCGCGACTTCGTCCTCTACCTGCACGCCCTGCTGTGCAAGGAGGTCATCACCCGCACCCACGGCGCCGGGCAGCCGCACCGCTGGGCGACCTTCGCGCGCCTGGCGGCGCCGGTCCGGCGGCGGGAACGGGCCGTGCACGTGGTCCGTTCCCTGCTGGCCCACCTCGTCGCGATCGCGGTGCCGGTGCTCCTCGGCGCGTGGGCGTGGGGACGGCCGCCGCTGGAGTTCGTCACCGATCCGCCGCCGCTGTTCCGCGACCTGACCGGCTGGCGGATCGCGGTTCTGGTGCTCGCCGGACTCGTCGCACTGGCCGTCGTCGCCGACCTGGGCGCGTTCGCCTGGCGGGCGGTGCGCGGGCTGCGCCCGGTGCGGCCGGCCGACCCGCGCCTGCGTGAGCTGCGCGCGGTCGCCGGGCAGCAGCTGCGGCGCATCCGGTTCCTGCAGACCTACACCACCGGCTGGTCCGGCAAGCTCACCCTGCCGCTGAAGAGCGAGGCCGGCTGGACCCGCTCCACGCAAAGCGCCGAACAACAGCTCAGCTACCCCGAGGTCGTCGACGAGTTCCGCGCCTTCGCCGAACACGCGGCGGAGGTGCTGCGGTCCACCGGCGTGACCGAGCGGGTGGTCATCGCGATCGACGAGCTGGACAAGATCGCCGAGCCGGAGAAGGCGCAGGAGCTGATCAACGACATCAAGGGCGTCTTCGACGTGCCCGGGTGCCTGTTCCTGGTGTCGGTGTCGGACGACGCGATCGTCTCCTTCGAGCGCCGCGGCATCCCCGCGCGCGACGCGTTCGACAGCGCCTTCTCCGAGATGGTGCGGCTGGACAACTTCACCCCGGAAGACACGCGGAACTGGATCAGCCGCCGCGTCCTCGGGCTGCCGGAGCAGTTCGTCTGCCTGTGCCACTGCCTGTCCGGCGGCCTGCCCCGCGATCTGCGGCGCACGGTCGTCGAACTGCTCGACGTGCCTGCCGGGCAGCCGCTGAGCGCCGTCGTCGAGGTGCTGGTCCGGCGCGAGCTGGACCGCAAGGCGCACGCCTTCACCGGGGCCGCGCGCGGCATCGAACCCTCGCCGGAGCGGTCCGGCCTCATCGCGGACCTGGTGTCGATCCCGACCGTGCGCGGGCCCGGGGAGCTGCGCGCGCTGGCGACGAAGATCGATTCGGGCGACGGGCTCGCCGCGTTGCGCACGCAGGCCGCCGCGTACCTGCTGTTCAGCGCGACGATCCTGGAGGTGTTCACCGACGACCTCACCCGCGACCGGCTGTACGGCGTGCCCGGCGGCGAGCCACAGCTGCTCGCGCTGGCCCGGCAGCAGATGGCGTTCGACCCGCGGGTGTCGATGGACCTGCTCGCGTCCTTCCGCGCCGCCCGCGGGCTCGCGGTGGAATAGCGCCTGTCCGGCAACGGTTTTCCAGGATATGGCCGACCTTGCCGAAGAAGTCCTGAAAGCCGCGAACACCATCGCCGTGGTGGGCCTGAGCCGCGATCCGGCGAAGGCCGCGCACTCGGTGCCGGCCGCGATGCAGGCCGCCGGGTTCCGGGTGATCCCGGTGCACCCCTCCGCCGACGAGCTCCTCGGCGAGAAGGTCTACCGCAGCCTTGCCGACATCCCCGAGCCGGTGGACATCGTCGACGTCTTCCGGCCCGCGCGCGAGGCGCCACAGGTGGCGGAGCAGGCCGTCGCGATCGGGGCCAAGACGCTGTGGCTGCAGCAGGGCATCGTCTCGGCGGAAGCCCGGCGCATCGCCGAGTCCGGCGGGCTGAACTACGTCGAGGACCGCTGCATCGCGGTCGTGCGCGCCCTCGCCCGGATCCGGAAGTGAGTCAGGCGCAGCGCGCGGTCAGCCCGCCGTCGACCGGCAGGCAGACCCCGTTGACGTAGGCCGCCTCGTCCGAGGCCAGGTACACCGCCGCCGCGGCCACGTCCCACGGGCTGCCCATCCGCCCCGTCGGGCTGGCCGCGTGCCGCCGCGCCAGCTCACCGGGGTCGGCCGCGATACCGCGCGTCACCAGCGGCGTCTCGATCAACCCCGGCAGGATCGCGTTGACCCGGATCCCGGCGGCCGCGTACCGCAGCGCCAGCGAGACCGTCAGCTGGTTCACCGCCGCCTTCGCCGCGCTGTAGGCCGGGTAGACGTAACCGGTGTCGCGGATCGCGGCGATCGACGAGACGTTCACGACCGCGCCGCCGCCTGCCGCGAGCATCCGCGGCACCACGTGCTTGCAGGTCAGAAACACCGGCCGCAGGTTCACCGCCAGCGCGGCGTCCCACTCCGCCAGTGACAGGTCCGCCACATCCCCGACCCGGGTCGCGCCCACGTTGTTGTGCAGCACCGACGGCGGCCCCAGCGCGGACGCCGCCTCGACGGCCGCGGCGACCTGCGCTTCGTCCGTGACGTCCGCGGTCAGCGCTACCGCTTCACCGCCCGCCGCCGTGATGGCCGCGGCCGTGCGCGTCGCCTCCGAGGCCCGGATGTCGATCGCCGCGACGCGCGCCCCCTCCCGCGCGAAGGCGAGCGCGGCCGCCTTGCCGTTGCTCATCCCGTCACCGCTGGAGCCCGCGCCGAAGACGAGCGCCACCTTGCCGGCCAGTCTCCCCATGCCCCGCAGTATCGGCACGCCACCGGCCCGCCCGGAACCGACGGACGTCGAAGACCATGCGGCGGCCGTTCCGAAAACCGGAGGAACGGCCTGGTGGATCATGGGGTCATGGTCGGGAGCGAACTGCAGCGGAGGGTCGACGCGCTCGCGGAGGATCTCGGCCGGTCGGTGGCGATCAACGACCCGTCGGTCCGGCTGCTGTGCGCGAGCAGGCACTTCGGCGACGAGGACGCCGTGCGGGTGCGGGCGATGCTGCAGCGCAGCGCGGGCAGTGAGGCGATCGGCCACATCCTGGCCCAGGGCGTGACCCGCTGGACCGGCCCCGGCGTCATCCCGCCCCGGCCCGACCTGGACATGCTCGCCCGCGTCAGCATGCCGCTGCGCTGGCGCGGCACCCTCCTCGGCCTGCTGATGGTGATCGACCCGGACGGCACCCTCACCGCCGCCGACCTGGACGCCATCAAGGCCGCTGCCGAGCCCATGGCCGCCCTGCTCTACCGGGACTTCCTGGTCGCCGACTCGGAACGCGCGGCCCGCGAGGAGACCCTGCGACGCCTGCTCAGCGCGGACCCGGCCGAGCGCACGGTCACGCACGACTTCCCGGACACGTCCACGGTCCTGATCGCCGAGGTCCTCTCGGGCGAATCCGCGCGGATCGAGGTGGCGCTGCGGACGGCGCTGGAGGCCGCGACCCGCGGCCGCGAACCGTCCTTCTACGTGCGCGGACGGCAGGGCGTGCTGCTCGGCGCCGCGGACGCCGTGGCGATCGTCAAGCAGGCCGAGGACGTCCTCGGCGCGGGCGCCCGCTGCGTCGCCGGCATCGGCACGTCCGCCGACGGCCAGGCGTGGATCGCCCGGGACCGCGCCGCCGTCGCCGTCCGCGCCGCCGCGACGCTGCCCCGCTTCGACGGCATCGCGCACTGGGACGACCTCGGCGCCTACGGCCTGCTCCTGCGCGTCCCCGCGCCGGCCAGGGCGCACCTGCCCGAACCGCTGCTCGCGCTGGTCGCCAAGGACCCGGGCGGACGGCTCGTGGAAACCCTCGCCGCCTACCTCGACCACGCCGGATCGAGCCTGGACACGGCCGCCGCGCTGCACATCCACCGCACGTCGCTGTACTACCGGCTGCACCGCATCGAGGAGATCACCGGACTCGACCTCGCCGACGGCGAGCACCGGCTCACCCTGCACCTCGGCCTGAAACTGCTCCCCCTGGTGCGCGACTGACCTGCCCATTTCGACAGGATGAGGAATCGCGGCCGGCAAAACCCGACCACCGTAGGTCGTCACCCGCCGGGGTTGCGCAGATACTCCCACCGGATCAACCGGCCCCGAAGGAGCAGCCGATGAGTACCGCCGCGCAGACGTCCGCCGCCCCGGTGTCGGCCTCGCGGATCGCGATCGCCAGTTTCATCGGCACGGCCATCGAGTTCTACGACTTCTACCTCTACGGCACTGCCGCGGCGCTGGTGTTCGGGCACCAGTTCTTCCCGACGTTCTCCCCGCTCGCCGGCACACTGGCCGCGTTCGCGACCTTCGGGGTCGGGTTCGTCGCGCGACCCGTCGGCGCGGTCGTGTTCGGGCACTTCGGCGACCGGATCGGGCGCAAGGCGATGCTCGTCGCGTCGCTGCTGGTCATGGGCACCGGCACAGTCGCGATCGGCGCGCTGCCCACCTACAGCGCGATCGGCATCGGCGCGCCGATCCTGCTCGTGCTGTGCCGGTTCCTGCAGGGCTTCGGGCTCGGCGGCGAGTGGGGTGGCGCGGTGCTGCTGGCCACCGAGTACGCGCCACGCAACCGGCGCGGCCTGTGGTCGAGCTTCCCGCAGATGGGGCCCGCGATCGGGTTCATCATCGCGGGCGGCGCGTTCCTGGTGCTGGGCGGGACGATGTCGCAGGAGTCGTTCGACGACTGGGGCTGGCGGATCCCGTTCCTGGCCAGCTCGCTGCTGATCGTCATCGGCTACTACATCCGGATGAAGATCGCCGAGACGCCGGTGTTCGAGCGCGCGATGGCCGAGCACGACAAGGCGAAGGTGCCGATCGTCGAGGTCCTGCGGCGGCAGCCGAAGACCCTGTTCCTCAGCACGTGCGCGTTCATCCTGGCGCACACGCTCTTCTACACGATCACCACGTTCTCGCTCTCCTACGGCACCACGGTGCTGGAGCTGGACAAGAACATGCTGCTGATCTGCGCCATGATCAGCGCGCTCGTGATGGGCCTGGCGACCCCGCTGCTCGCGATGTGGTCGGACCGGGTCGGCCGTCGCCGGGTGTGCCTCGGCGCCGCGGTGCTCGCGGTGGCCTGGGCGTTCCCGCTGTTCGCCCTGATCAACACGGGCAACCCGGTGCTGATCGCGCTCGCGATGGCCGTCGGGATGATCGCGTTCGCCGCGTTGTTCGCGCCGATGGGCGCGTTCCTGCCGGAGCTGTTCGCGACCCGCTACCGCTACACCGGGGCGTCGATCGCGTACAACGCCAGCGGCGTGATCGGCGGTGGCGTGAGCCCGATCCTGGCCACGCAACTCATCGCCGCGACGGGTTCGTCCCTGCCGGTTTCCGGGTACGTCGCCGGGATAGCGGTGATTTGCGCGGTGTGCGTCTGGTTCCTGCGCGAGACCCGGGGCAACGAACTCGAGTGAGATCGACGCGCGTTGTTCGCCCGGGCGTCGCCTGACGGTCGGCACCGCCACACGCGGAACGGACAAAGTGCGCACATGTCTGACATCACTCGAAGGGGCGCACTCGGCCTCGCCGGCGCGGGTGCGGTGACGTTGATGACCGCGAGCGGGGCGCAGGCCCAGCCCGGGGACGGCGCGGTGATCGGCCGCGCCGCCGGCGACACACTGCACGTGACCACGTTCAACATCCGCCTGGACACGAAGGCCGCGCCGGGCACGCCGGACTCGTGGACCGACCGGCGGCCGGTGCTCGCGCGGTTCCTGGAGATCGAGCAGCCGACTGTGCTGGGCATCCAGGAGGGCCTGTACCACCAGGTCAAGGAGATCGCGGCGGACCTGCCCAAGCACTACGAGTGGATCGGCCTCGGCCGCGAGGGCGGCGGGCGCGGCGAGTTCATGGCGATCTACTACGACACGCGCCGCGTCGAGCCGCTCGACTTCGACCACTTCTGGCTGTCCGACACGCCGTACGTGATCGGGTCGAAGTCGTGGGGCAACAACGTCGTCCGCATGGTGACCTGGGTCCGCTTCCGCGATGCCCGCACCGGCAAGGAGTTCGTGCACGTCAACACGCACTTCGACCACCAGTCGGAGAACGCGCGGCAGCGCAGCGCGGCCTTGGTGCGCGACCGGATCGCCGGCTTCGACCCGGCGCTGCCGGTGGTGCTGACAGGCGACTTCAACACGCCGGCCGACTCGGTGTCGTACCGGACGCTGATCGAGGGCGGCCTGTCCGACACCTGGCGCACGGCGGCCAAGCAGCTCACGCCGGAGTGGGGCACGTTCCCGAACTACCGCGACCCGGTGCTCGGCGCGAACCGCATCGACTGGGTGCTGGCGAACCCGCGGGTGTCGGTCCTGGCGGCGGCGATCAACACGTTCCGCGTCGACGGCCGCTACCCGTCCGACCACGTGCCGGTGCAGGCGCTGGTGCGGCTGGTCTGAAAAAAGTCCGGCCGCGGTGTCCAGCGCGGTGGGAGGCTGTTCGTCCTTATCGTGAACACCGGCGACCGGCGCCGGTGCCCACACGGGAGGAGCAGCCATGCCCACCTATGCCGCCCTGCTGTACGCCGCGGACGTCGACTGGTCGCAGCCGGAGTACGCGGAGACGATCAAGGAGTACCGGGAGTTCGGCGAAGCCGCCGCAGCCGTGATCAGAGGCGGGAAAGCCCTGTACCCGACCTCGACCGCGACCACCGTGCGGGTGTCCGGCGGGAAGGGCGGCGAGATCCTGACCAGCGACGGCCCCTACGTCGAGACGAAGGAGGCCCTCACCGGCTTCTACCTGCTCGAGTGCGCCGACCTCGACGAGGCGGTGAAGCTCGCCGCGCAGCTCCCGGCGGCCTGGGACGGCGTCGTGGAGGTCCGCCCGGTGATCGAGTTCTGACCGTGGAGGCCGGTGACGCGGTCGCGCGGCTGGTGCGGGACGAGGGGACCCGCGTGCTGGCCACGCTGATCCGCGTCACCGGCAGCGTCGGCCTCGCCGAGGACGCGGTGCAGGACGCCGTCATGCGGGCGCTGGAGACCTGGCCGCGCGACGGCGTGCCGGACAACCCGCGTGGCTGGCTGCTGGTCACCGCGAAGCGGCGGGCCGTGGACCTGTTACGCCGCGAGGCCGCGCGATCCGGGAAGGAGGCGGCGGCGATGCCGTTCGTCGAACCGGAACCGGCCGAGGTGGTCGCGGACGACCTGTTGCGGCTCGTGTTCACCTGCTGCCACCCGGCGTTGTCGCTGGAGGCTCAGGTGGCGCTCGCCTTGCGGACGCTCGGCGGGTTGTCGACCGCCGAGGTCGCGCGGGCGCTGCTGGTGCCCGAGGCCACGATGGCGAAGCGCCTGACGCGGGCGAAGCAGAAGATCGCGCGGGCGCGGATCCCGTACCGCGTGCCGGAGGCGGCCGAGCTGCCGGACCGGCTGACGGCGGTCGCCGCGACGGTGTACCTGATCTTCAACGAGGGTTACGCCGCCGCGGCGGGCGCCGACCTGGTGCGCGCCGAGCTGACCGCGGAGGCGATCCGGCTCGCGCGGCTGCTGGCTTCGCAGATGCCCGACGAGCCGACGGTGCTGGGGCTGCTCGCGTTGCTGCTGCTGCAGAACTCCCGTCGCGACGCGCGGGTGGACGCCGACGGGGTCCCGGTGCTGCTGCCGGATCAGGACCGGTCGCGGTGGGACCGCTCCGCGATCAAGGAGGGCGTGTCGCTGGTGGGCCGCGGCCTGCGGCGCGCGGTGGAACCGGACCGGTACGTCGTCCAGGCCGCGATCGCCGCCTGCCACGCGCTGGCGCCGTCCTACGCCGGGACGGACTGGGACGCCGTGATCTCCTGGTACGACGTGTTGCTGCGCATCTCCGGCACGCCGGTGGTCCGCCTGAACCGCGCGGTTGCGGTGGCCGAGCGGGACGGCCCGGCGGCCGGTCTGGCGTTGGTGGACGCGATCCCCGGACTGACTTCGTACCCGTGGTGGCACGCGACCCGCGCCGAACTGCTGCACCGGCTGGGCGCGGCAGCCGAGGCGCGGACCGCGTACCGGCAAGCGCTGGCGCTCGGGATGAGCGAACCGCAGGCCGCCCACCTGCGCCTGCGCCTCGCCGAACTGGGCTGAGGCGTTGCGGTGCTCAGCCTGCCGTCTCGCGTGGCGCCATCTCCGAGATGATGCCCAGCTGCTGCAACGCGCCGAGCATGTCGTAGTTGACCCACATCTCCACGATCCGGTCGTCGGCCCACTTGGCGCACATCATGCCGGTCATCACGTACGTCTTGCCGGTCGCGGGCAGGCCGCGGAACTCCGCCCGCGAGGTGCCGCCCATCGTGAACCGCACCGCGCACAGGTCGCCGTCGACGAGCACGTCGTGGATGTCCATGTGCAGGTCCGGGTTGGCGGTGCGCAGGTCGCCGACCTGGCGCTGGAACCCGGCGACGCCGTCCACCTCGAAGCTCGGGTCGTGGAACGTGCAGTGCGGCGCGCACAGCTCTTCGCAGGCGTCGAGCTCGCCCTGGTTCCACATCAGGTCCAGCACCCGGCGCAACCGTTCGCGCCGCTCGTCGGAAGTCATGAGGTGCCTCCTTCCGGCCGCGCCGGGGCGGGCGGCGCCCGCTGACTACTGCCGCGGCCGCGATCCGCAGTGGACACCCGGCGCGCGCGACGCGGACAGAGGCTTAGGGCTCTTTATCGCGCGGCGCGGACGCGGCGGCCGTAGGGCGAGCGGCGGTGGCCGATGCGGTGCACGGCCAGTGCGAGGAGGCCGAGGCTGAGGGCGGCGAGCACGACGTAGCTGAGCGTCGTGCCGATGCCGTCCCACGCGGCGTGCAGCGCCACGGCGACGACGAACGTCGCCGCGAAGCGGCCCATCCAGCGGGACCGCCCGCGGTGCCGGACGGCGGCCCACAACGCGGCGGCGGTCAGCCCGGTCCACGCCATGTGGGTGGCCGGGCTGAGCACGCCGCGGATCAGCAGCGTCTGGTCGACGGCGCTGATGTCGCCCTGGGATTTGAGGAACGCGACGAGGGCGTAGCCCATCGTTTCGAGCGCCGCGAAGCCCGCCCCGGACGCGACGCCGAGCAGGAGCCCGGTCGCCGCGCGGCGGTCGCGGACGACCACGAGGACCACGGCGGGCGCGATGAGCTTCGCGGTCTCCTCGATGACGCCGACCCCGGCCATCTGGAACGGACCGAGGTCCTTGAGGACGTCGTACTCCAGCGCCCCGGCCGTGACGACGCCGACGACGCCCCCGACCACCGCGACGAGCCCGACGAGCACCGGATCGACCCCGAAGGAGAGCCGGCGCCCCCACACGAAGACGACGAAGGTGGCCGGCCCGACGACCGCGCCGAGCAGGATCAGGGAGGGCACCAGGTTGGGGTTCTCGGTGGCCAGCACAACCCGCCGGACGAGCTCGAACAACCCGAGCCCCACGACGAGCACGAGTACCCACGCCCACCGCCAGGTCACCTTCCAAGTCGCGGTCCGCGTCCGCATGGCACCTCCGCTCAGGCCGGTGACCAGAAATCGGCCCGACGCCAGGCGGCGTTACCCGGTCGGCGCTTCCGCCCGCTCCCCGGCGCGTGCGGCCCGCTGCCGTGCCTCCGCCATCCGGCGTTCGGCGAGCCGGTCGGCCGCGGCGGCGGGCGGCAGGCCATCCTCGTCGGCCAGTTCCAGCACGTACCGCGTCGCGTCGAAGATCTTCGCGGCCCGGCGCTTCGCGCGCTGGAAGGTGAACCCGTGCAGCTCGTCCGCCACCTGGATCACGCCGCCCGCGTTCACCACGTAGTCCGGCGCGTACAGCACTCCCCGGTCGTGCAGCTCCTTCGCGATGCCCGGTTCGGCGAGCTGGTTGTTGGCGGCGCCGCAGACGATTTCGGCACCGAGCAGACCCACCGCGGTCTCGTCCAGCACCCCGCCCAACGCGCACGGCGCGAAGATGTCCGTCTTCTTGCGCATGAGCGACCGCCCGTCCACCGCGGCGCGGATTTCCGGGCGGGCCAGGCGGAGACGCCGCACGGCCTCCTCGTCGATGTCGTGGGCGACCACTCGGGCCCCCTGCTCGACGAGGAGTTTGGCGAGCAGCGATCCGACCTTGCCGACTCCCGAGACCGCGATCCGGAGCCCCTTGACCGACGGGGTGCCCCACCGGTACTCGGCGCACGCGAGCATCGCCCGGTAGACCCCGAAGGCCGTCAGCACCGAGGAGTCCCCGGCTCCACCGTCGGCCCGCGAACGGCCGAGGACGAACTGCGATTCCCGCGACGCGACATCCATGTCCCGCACCGTGGTGCCGACATCGCAGGCGGTGATGTACGTGCCGTGCAACCTTTCCACGAATCGGCCGTAAGACCGCAACAGCGCGTCGGACTTGTCCACCAGCGGATCGCCGATGATCACCGCCTTGCCGCCGCCGTGGGGCAGTCCGGCCACGGCGTTCTTGTAGCTCATGCCCTTGGCCAACTCGAGGACGTCGGCCAGCGCGGCCTCCTCCGACGGGTACGGGTGGAACCGGGTTCCCCCCATCGCCGGTCCGAGCGCCGTGGAGTGGATGGCGATGATCGCACGCAGCCCCGACTCGCTGTCCTGGCAGAACACCACCTGCTCGTGTCCCGACTGCCGGTCGAACACGCCCTGCTGCATCGAACCTCCCCGGCTAGCAACCGGCCTGCGCCAGCAGCCGCCTGGCCCGGTCGATGATCGGCTTCCCGACGATCTGGTTGTCCACCGCCTTGATCGAGCCGCCGCTGTCCGCGGCCGCGAGGACCCGGCGAGCCCACTCGACCGCCTCCGGCGAGGGCGTGAACACCGCGTTGACCACGTCGACCTGCCTGGGGTGCAGGCAGACCTTGCCGGTGAAGCCCAGCTCCGCCGCATGCGTCGCATCGGCAGTGATCGCGTCGCGGTCGGTGAGGTCGAGCGTCGCGCCGTCGATCGGGGGCACGATCCCGGCGGCCGCCGAACCGAGCACGACCTGGGCGCGTGCGTGGACCAGCGAGGCCTGGTGCGCGGGGTCCAGCCCCAGTTCGCTGCCGAGGTCGGCGTTGCCGAACGCAGCGCGCACGACGCCGGGAACCGAGCAGATCGCCTGGGCGTTGAGCACGCCCGCCGCGGTCTCCAGGATCGCGATCACGCACGAACCCGGCGCGAGCGCCCGCACCACGTCGACCACCTCGGCGGGACGGGTGATCTTCGGCAGCATCACGGCGGCAGGCCGCTCCGCGAGCATCGCGACGTCGTCCTCGTACCAGCACGTGCCCGCGTCGTTGATCCGGACGATGCCGTGTCCGCCACCGGCGAGCCACTCGGCGACGTTCTTGCGCGCGACGGGCTTCTCGTCCGGACCGACCGCGTCCTCGAGGTCGAGGACGATGGTGTCGGCGGTCGTCGCGGCCGCCTTGTCGAAGCGGTCCGGCCGGTGGCCGGGCACGAACAGCACCGATCGCGCCCGCGCAAGGGATTCGGACATCGCCGTCATCACAACCTCCGTCGGGTTTTTCGTGGACACCGAAGAATGTCACCGGGAGATTTCGCCGGGACATGGAGCCGAGTTTCGTTCCACTGACCGCACGCCTGTTTACGCAGCTCGACGCCACCTCGACGGAGACAGTGAATTCAGCCGGACCATTCCGATGAATTGTCGGAACAATTGCCGCAAGCGGTCACCGGAACCGATTTCAACCGACCGTCCGGCGCCCGGGCTCCGACGGCGGCTTGTCCAGCCACGCGCAGTCCGCCTACCATGGTTTCACCAGACGGTATGATCGGTTCATAGAACGGTTCGAAGGGTTGCGGATGAACGGGCAGCAGGGCAGGGACTTCGACCGGATCGCCTCCGCGCGCACCATCTTGTTCGTCCCCGGCGACCGTCCCGACCGGTTCGGCAAGGCCGCGACCAGCGGCGCCGACGGCATCGTGCTCGATCTGGAGGACGCCGTCGCGCCCAGCCGCAAGGACGAGGCCAGGGAGAACGTGCGGCAGTGGCGTGCCGCAGGCGGGCCGGGGCTGGTGCGTGTCAACGACGCGACCAGCCCGTGGTACGAGGACGACGTCGCCGCTCTCAAGGACGGGCCGTGCTCCGTCCTGCTGCCGAAGGCGACGGGGCCGACGCAGGTCCAGGACCTGATCGACCGTCTGCCGGAGGGTTCCTGTGTGGTCCCGACCCTGGAGACGGCGGCGGGCGTCCTGGAAGCGCGGGCGATCTGCGCCGCGCCGGGAGTCGTCCGCGTCGCCTTCGGCAACGGGGATCTCGCGCAGGAACTCGGCGTCGACCACGGCGATCTCCTCGCGCTCGCGCACGCCCGTTCCGCCGTCGTCCTCGCGTCGGCCGCGGCGGGAATCGCTCCGCCGCTCGACGGCGTGACCATCGCCATCCGCGACGAGCAGAAGCTGGTCGAGGACACCCGGCACGCCGCACGGCTCGGATTCACCGGCCGGATGTGCATTCACCCGGCCCAGATCTCGGTCATCCACGAGGTTCTCGCTCCGACCGAAGAGGCCCGCGCGTGGGCGCGCGCCGTGCTCGACTCGGCCACCGACGGCGCGAGCACGGATGTGCACGGGAACATGATCGACAAGCCGATCATCGAACGGGCTCGCCGCGTGCTCGAACACGGCTGAGCCACTCCTCGCTCCCGGCTTGCCCCGGTCGCCTCCGTACGGCATCTTTACGGTCGGCGCGCCGGGAAGTCTGGTCGGCACACCCGTCCTGAGCAGGGCCGGGTGAACGGTCGACGGCAGGAGTGGCGCGGTGGTGCTCGTCAGGATCCCGGCAAGAACCGGTGACCGCCGCGAGATCGTCGTACGCTGCGGGCATGCACGCGTCGGAGATGGCCGAGGACTTTCCGGTCGTCGCGTCGGATTCGGACGCTCTCGATGCGGCCCGCCTGCTGGCCGCGAACCGGCTACCCGGCCTGGTCGTCACCGATCCGCGCGGCCGTCCGGTGGCGGTGCTGCCCGCGTCGCAGGTGGTGCGGTTGCTGGTGCCGCAGTACGTCCAGGACGACCCGTCGCTCGCCGGCGTGCTGTCGGAGTCGATGGCCGACCGCGTGGCGGAGAAGCTGCACGGCAAGACCGTCCGTGCCCTGCTGCCCGAGGACCGGCCGGAGCTGCCCGTGGTCAAGACCGACGACACGATCGTGGAGGTCGCCGCCGCGATGGCGCGGCTGCGCTCCCCGCTGGTGGCCGTGGTGGACGGCGACGGGATCACCGGGGTGATCACCGCGTCCCGGCTGCTGGAGCTGGCGCTGCGGTAGGCGGTGCGCGGTGACCGTGCTCGCGATCGTCGTGTTCGCGGTCGCCTACCTGCTGATCGCGACCGATCGCGTCCCGAAGGCGGCCGCCGCGCTGGGCGGGGCGGGGATCGTGCTGGCGGCTGGCGTGGTCGGCTCGGACGAGGCGTTCTACTCGCACGACACCGGCATCGACTGGGACGTCGTGTTCCTGCTGCTCGGCATGATGATCATCGTCGGGATCCTGCGCCGCACCGGGGTCTTCGAGTTCACCGCGATCTGGGCGGCCAAGCGCGCGAAGGGCTCGCCGCTGCGGGTGATGGTCCTGCTGGTCCTGCTGACGGCGACGGCGTCGGCGTTCCTGGACAACGTCACGACGGTCCTGCTGATCGCACCGGTGACGCTGCTGGTGTGCGACCGGCTCGGGATCAGCCCGGTGCCGTTCCTGATCGCCGAGGTGTTCGCGTCGAACATCGGCGGCACCGCGACGCTGATCGGCGATCCGCCGAACATCATCATCGGCAGCCGCGCCGGCCTGACCTTCAACGACTTCCTCGTCCACCTGACGCCGATCGTGGTCGTCGAGGTCGCCGTGTTCGCGCTGGTGCTGCGCCGGCTGTTCCGCGGCGCGTTCGACGCGGATCCGGCGCGCATCGCCGAGGTGATGACCCTCGACGAGCGCGAAGCCATCCGAGACAAGCGGTTGCTGGTGAAGTGCGGCGTTGTGCTGGCGCTGGTGTTCACCGGGTTCATCGGGCATTCGGTGTTCCACTTGGACCCGTCGGTCGTGGCACTGCTCGGCGCCGGGGTCCTCGTGCTCGTGTCGGGCACCCGCCCGCGGGACTACCTGGCCGCGGTCGAATGGGAGACGCTGCTGTTCTTCGCGGGTCTGTTCATCATGATCGGCGCGCTCGTGCACACCGGGTTGATCAGCCACCTGGCGCGGCTCGCGGCGGACGCGACCGGCGGGAACGCGCTGCTGGCCGTGATGCTGATCCTGGTGGTCTCCGCGGTGCTCTCCGGTTTCATCGACAACATCCCCTACGTGGCGACGATGAGCCCGCTCGTGGTGGGCCTCGTGGCCGACTTGCCGGACCCCGGCGAGGCCCAAGCGCTGTGGTGGGCGCTGGCCCTGGGAGCCGACTTCGGCGGCAACCTCACGGCGATCGGCGCCAGCGCGAACGTGGTGATGCTGGGAGTCGCCGCGCGCGCCGGCACGCCGATCTCGTTCTGGGAATTCACCCGGAAGGGCGCGGTGGTCACGCTGATGACCATCGCGCTGGCGGCGCCGTACCTGTGGCTGCGCTACTTCGTGCTGGCGTGAGCCCACGACGCCGAGCCTGCGCGGACCACGTCAGAGAAGACCTGACGGATCAATACGCGGTGGAGACCGACGAAGAAATCCGCATTTTCATCGACGGCGAAGACATCGGCTGGGTCCAGGATTTGCGTGGAGACGCTCGACATCGCCGTCGGCAGGACGGCGTTCTTCATCCCGACCCGGACGAGGTCATCCGCGCTGGTCGCGACAGCCAGCAGTGGATGGAGGGCATCCACCGCCTCGTGCGCAGGCTCATGGACGCGCAGAAACGAGTCGAAGAGAAGCTCCCGCGAATCCTCTCCGGAGAAATCGAGCGCGCCACTGAAACACCGGCCGACCCCGCCGCCCACGGTCTCGATTCGGACGATGTTCCCGACGCTCCCGGTCTGCTCGAACTGGTCGAGAACCTGACGCCGGCACTGGAACGCACAGCCATGACGCTCCAGGAGGCGGTAACGGATTTCACCGCCGTCTCGGTGCTGCTCGGCGAATACGGCGCACGAGCAGGCGAACAGGGGAACGACCCGGCGGCGTACAAAGCGACCATCCTCAAGATGGCCGAGGTGATCACCGAGCCGGCGCGGAAACTGGAAAGAAGCGCGAGCAACGCCCAGCGGGACATCGCCGAAACCGACAAGTTGATCCGCGAGGTGAAGAACGTGCTCGATCAGACCGTCCAATCCCCCGTTCTCGACGAGCTACGGGCCGGTTTCCGCAAAGCACTCGGCGAGGTCGGCGACATCGACAAGGTCGCGGGCCTGATGGACGACCTCGCCCGTCAGGTCGCCGGCGCGGAGAGCATCAGCCTGATCCTGAAGAACGCGGTTCGCCCGGCCCGCCGAGCGGTCCTCATGCTTCGCGACGCCGCCAGGATGGCCGCCTCGTGGGGGACGGTGATCTGAGCCCCGCCGGCAACGAACCAGAGGTGTTTCCCACCACAGGGAACACCCCGGCCCGCGCGAAGAGCCGACTAGGGGGCTCGAACCCCTGACCTGCTGTTTACAAGACAGCTGCTCTACCAGCTGAGCTAAGTCGGCCTGATCGGGGGTCATCCTAGCAACCGCTGCCGGGCCCCCCGGATTCGTGGATGATCGGCGAAGTGGCGCACGCCACGGTTGCCCCTTTGCAACGACCGGCGTGATCCAGGCGATGGGCACCCGGGAGGCCAATCAAGGAGGTGACGGCCGTATGAACAGCACCCAGCGCGTCCGGGGCCCGGTGACCCGCAGACGCGGCTGGCACATCCTCGAAGCGCCGGAGGACCCGGGCGTCGAGAAGGCGAACCGGCGGCGGCGGGCGACCGAGCCGCGTCGCCGGGCCTGGCACATCCTGGAAGCGCCGACCGGTGAGCAGCCGGCGCCGGACGCGACCACCGAACTCGGTCCCGCCCTGCCGGACGAGGCGACGGTCAACTTCGTCCTCGACCTGGTCCTCCGGATCGGCGAGGTGCAGATGGCCAGCGGCGCCGGCGCCTCCGACGTGACCGCGACGATCCTGTCGCTCACCGCGGCCTTCGGTCTCCCGCACTGCGAGGTGGACGTCATCTTCACGTCCATCACCGTCACCTGCCACCGGGGCACCGACGCGAACCCGATCACGGCCCTGCGCGTCGTCCGCTCGCGCAGCCTCGACTACACGCGCCTGTCGCAGACGGAGATGCTGGTCCAGCAGATCCTGCGCGGCAACCTCAGCGCGGAAGAGGCCTACACCGAGCTGCACAAGATCACCACCGCGCCGCACCCGTACCCGCGCTGGTTCGCCACGCTGGCCTGGGGCGGCATGGCCTTCTTCATCACCCTGCTGCTCAGCGGCACCCTGGACGTCGCGGTCGGCGCGCTGATCATCTCCGCCCTCATCGACCGGCTCGGGCGCCTCCTCAACCGCGTCGCGCTGCCGTTCTTCTTCCAGCAGGCCGTCGGCGGGCTGGTCGCGACGGGGCTGGCCACCTTCGCCGTCAACACCGGACTCGTGCCGACCCGGTTCTCCACGCTGGTCGCCGCCGCGGCGATCACCGTGCTCCTCTCCGGTCTGTCCACGGTGTCCGCGGTGCAGGACGCGATCACCGGCTACAACGTGACCGCCGCGGGCCGCACGATGGAAACGATCCTGATGTCCGCCGGCCTGATCACCGGCGTCGCGCTCGCGCTGAACATCGCCAAGGCGCTCGGCTTCACCCCGGCCGAACCGGTGCTGCCCGCGCAGACCGCCGACAGCCTGCTGGTGATCGTGCCGGCGGGCGCGGCCGCGGCCGCCTGCTTCGCCGTCGCCTCCTACTCGACGTTGCGGTCGATGCTCGTGGCCGCCGCCGCGGGCGCGATCGGCGCCGGCGTCTATGGCGCGCTGGTGATCGTCGGCCGGTTCGACGTCATCACGTCCTCCGCCGTCGCGGCCGTCGTGATCGGCTTCTCCGGCGGCGTTCTGGCCCGCCGCCTGAAGGTGACGCCGCTGGTCGTGGCGGTGTCGGGAATCACGCCCCTGCTGCCAGGTCTGTCCACGTACCGTGGCCTGTATGAGCTGGCCACGCAGAGCAACGGCAACCTCTCCACGCTGATCAAAGCCGCGGCGATCGGGCTTGCGCTGGCCGCAGGCGTGGTACTCGGGGAGTACCTCGCGCAGCCGGTCCGCACCGGTCTCGGCCGGCTCGAACGGAAGCTCGCCGGCCCCCGGATGGCGGGTCCGCTGCGGACGACCGACCGGCGACTGGAGTAGCCGCTGGTGGGCCACCGCGCGGTGGATCTTGGTTCGCCGTCGCGAGGTAGTGTTCGAGCGGACGACAAGGGAGCATGGCCACGTGAGCGAACCAGGGATCGGCACGGCTTCGGCGGACTTCGTCGTGGTCGCCAACCGGCTGCCCGTCGACCTCGAACGGACGGCCGACGGCAACCAGCGCTGGACCGCGAGTCCGGGCGGCTTGGTGTCGGCGCTGGAGCCGTTCCTGCGTTCGCGCAAGGGCGCGTGGGTGGGCTGGCCGGGCGTGCCGGGTGTCGACGTCGACCCGTTCAGCGACGAAGGCATGGTCCTCTACCCCGTCTCGCTGTCCACCGAAGAGGTCCGCGACTACTACGAGGGTTTCTCCAACGCCACGCTGTGGCCGCTCTACCACGACGTGGTCGCGCCGCCGGTGTTCGACCGCGGCTGGTGGGAGAGCTACGTGCAGGTCAACCGCCGCTTCGCCGAGGCCAGCGCGCAGGTCTCGGCCGAAGGCGCCACCGTGTGGGTGCAGGACTACCAGCTGCAGCTGGTGCCGAGCATGCTCCGCGAGCTGCGCCCCGACCTGCGCATCGGCTTCTTCCTGCACATCCCGTTCCCGCCGGTGGAGCTGTTCATGCAGCTCCCGTGGCGCGCGGAGATCGTGCGCGGCCTGATCGGCGCCGACCTGGTCGGCTTCCACCGGCCCGGCGGCGCGCAGAACTTCCTGTGGCTGGCCCGCACGCTGCTCGGTCTGGAGCCCAGCCGCGGCGCGGTCGGGGTCCGGTCCCGGCCGGGCATGATGCAGGTCGGCAACCGCACGGTCCGGGTCGGGGCGTTCCCGATCTCGATCGACGCGGCCGGCCTGGACACGCTCGCCCGCACCAAGGAGGTCGCGGAGCGGGCCGCGCAGATCCGCCGCGACCTGGGCAACCCGAAGACCGTCCTGCTCGGGGTCGACCGCCTGGACTACACCAAGGGCATCGACCTGCGGCTGCAGGCGCTGCACGAGCTGCTCCAGGAGGGCCGGGTCCAGCCCGAGGACGTCACCTTCGTCCAGCTGGCCACCCCGAGCCGGGAACGCGTCGAGCACTACCAGCGGATGCGCACCGAGATCGAGCAGATGGTGGGCCGCATCAACGGTGAGTTCGCCCGCGTCGGTCACCCGGTGGTGCACTACCTGCACCAGTCGGTCGACCGCAAGGAGCTGGCCGCGTTCTACAGTGCGGCCGACGTCATGGTCGTCACCCCACTACGCGATGGGATGAATCTCGTCTGTAAGGAGTACGTCGCGTGCCGTCACGATCTCGGCGGCTCGCTCGTGCTGTCCGAGTTCGCCGGCGCCGCCGCCGAGCTGACCAGCGCTTTTCTCGTCAACCCGCATGATCTCGACGGGGTTAAGAACGCGTTGGAGGCGGCCATTACGCTCGACCCTGCCGAGGGCAGACGCCGGATGCGCGCGTTGCGGCGTCAGGTCCTCACCCACGACGTCGACAGGTGGGCACGGTCGTTCCTCGAGGCACTCGGGTCCGAACCGGCCGCCTGAGTGGCCCACCTGCAGCTACACGCTTTTGAGCTCCTTAAGGAGGAGTGGTGACCGCCGAGTCCCTGCCCGCTGAGCTGCGCCGTGCGATCGTGCAGATCGCTCGCACGCCGCGATTGCTGGTCGCTTGCGACTACGACGGGACCTTGGCTCCGATCGTGACCAACCCGGACGAGGCGCGCCCGCTGCCCGAGTCGGTGGGCGCGCTGCGCTCGTTGGCCGGGCTGCACGAGACGACAACCGCGGTCATCTCCGGCCGCGCGCTGCGCGACCTCGCCATCCTGTCGCGACTGCCGCACGAGGTGCACCTGGTCGGCAGCCACGGTTCCGAATTCGACATCGGCTTCGTGCACGAGCTCGACGCCCAGGCCCGCGACCTGCACCGCAGGGTCGAGCAGGAACTGGAGCGCATCGCGGGCGACGTGCCCGGCGTGAGCCTGGAGGTCAAGCCGGCCAGCATCGCGGTGCACGTCCGCCGCGCCGACCGCGACGCCGCCCGCCGCGTGCTCGACGAGGTCCACAGTGGACCGTGCACGTGGGAGGGCGTGACGACCACCGACGGCAAGGAGGTCGTCGAGCTGGCCGTCGTGCAGACCGACAAGGGCCGCGCGCTGGACACGCTGCGCCACCAGGTCGGCGCCACCGCGGCGATCTTCCTCGGTGACGACGTGACCGACGAGAAGGCGTTCGCGCGGCTGTCCGGCCCCGACGTGGGCGTCAAGGTCGGCGACGGCGAGACCCTGGCCGCCTACCGGGTGCCCGGCACCGAGGACGTCGCCACGGTGCTGGCGTTCATGCTGGAGGAGCGCCGCAACTGGCTCTACGGCGAGCAGGCGCCGCCGATCGAGCGGCTGTCCATGCTGTCCAACGAGCGCGCGGTCGCGCTGGTCACCCCGGACGCCCGGCTGACCTGGATGTGCCACCCCGGCCCGGACGCGCCCGCGGTGTTCGCCGACCTGCTCGGCGGCACCAGCGCAGGCCACTTCTCGATCAAGCCGCACCACAACGGCCTGCCGCTGGGCCAGCGGTACCTGCCGAACACGATGACGGTGGAGACCCGCTGGTCGCGGCTGCTGGTGACGGACTACCTGGAGCCGGAGGGCCCGCCGCACCGCACCGACCTGGTGCGCGTGATCTCCGGGACCGCCGCCGCGTCCGTGGTGTTCGCGCCGCGGCCGGAGTTCGGCGGTGTCCCGGTCCGGCTGGTGCCGGACCCCGAGGGCCTGCGCGTGCTGGGCACGTCGGAGCCGATCGTGCTGCGCTCGCCGGGCGTGGCGTGGGAGATCACCTCCGACGGCCTGCACGACACCGCCACCGCGCTGGTACAGCCCACGCAGGACGAGCCGGTCGTGCTCGAACTGCGGTGCGGCACCACCGACCTGACCGCACACGAGCTGTCCGAACCGGAGCGGCGGGCGCGGGCGGGCGCGTACTGGAGCGACTGGGCGACCACGCTGAAGCTGCCGAACGTGGAGCCGGAGCTGGTCGCGCGCTCGGCGCTGACGCTGCGCGGACTGTGCAACGCCGACACCGGCGCGGTGCTCGCGGCGGCCACGACGTCGCTGCCGGAGGAGATCGGCGGCGTGCGGAACTGGGACTACCGCTACTGCTGGATCCGCGACGCGGCGTTCACCGTGCGGGAGCTGGTCGGGCTGGGCTCGCTGGCCGAGGCCGAGGGCTACCTGCGGTGGCTGCACGGCGTGCTGTCGACGCTGGCCGGCCCGGAGCGGCTGCACCCGCTGTACACGATCAACGGCACCCAGCTGGGCGCCGAGGCCGTGATCGACTCGCTGCCCGGCTACGCGGGTTCGCGGCCGGTGCGCGTCGGCAACCTGGCGAACCACCAGGTGCAGCTGGACGTGTTCGGCCCGGTCGTCGAGCTGGTGGCCGAGCTGGCGCAGGTGCGCGGCGAGCTGCGGGACGAGGACTGGCAGCTGGTGCGCGCGATGGCCGAGGCCGTCACGCGGCGCTGGTCGGAGCCCGACCACGGCATCTGGGAGGAACGGCACGTGCCGCGCCACCGGGTGTACTCGCGCGTCATGTGCTGGGTGACCGTCGACCGCGCCATCAAGCTCGGCGAGGTGTACGGGCGCGAGATCCCGGCCGGGTGGCACGACCTGCGCGAGGAGATCGCGACCGACGTGCTGACCAACGGCTGGAACGACGAGGTCCAGGCGTTCACCACCGCCTACGACGGCACCGACCTGGACGCGGCTTCGCTGTTCGTCGGGCTGGCCGGGCTGATCGACCCGTCGGACGAGCGGTTCCAGCACACGGTGACCGCGATCGAGGCCGAGCTGCGCAGCGGTTCCACGGTGTACCGCTACCGCCGCGACGACGGCCTGCCGGGCGGCGAGGGCGGGTTCCACCTGTGCGCCGCGTGGCTGATCGAGGCGTACCTGCTGACCGGCCGCCGCACCGAGGCGGAGGAGCTGTTCGAGCAGCTCGTCGACGCGGCCGGCCCGACGGGTCTGCTGCCCGAGCAGTACGACCCGGTGGCGGAGCGCTCGCTGGGCAACCACCCGCAGGCGTACTCGCACCTCGGGCTGATCCGCTGCGCCAAGCTGCTCTCCGGCGCCTGATCCGACTGCGTGAACGGCCCCTCCGGCACGTCCGGAGGGGCCGTTCACGTCTCAACGGGCCACCCGGCCGGCCGCCGCGACCTCGCGCACGGCCTCGGCGACGGCCCGGAAGTCCTTTTGCAGGATCTTCGAGTGGTTGCCGGCGACCTTCGCGCTGATCCGCAGGTTCGGGTTGCGGGCGAGCACCGGTTCGAGCGAGGCCCGCGACGCCTCCATCTCCTCCGCGCCGCCGCCGAGGTTCGACCCGGTGGCCAGGACGTGGCGCATCGGGCAGGACACGCTCTCCAGCACCGGCGCGAGCCGCGGCGATCTCGTTCAACTCGATGTTGACCTCGGCGTGCTGCTCGGCGGACATCCGCGCGGCCAGCGAGCGTCGCGCCGTAGGACCAGCCGACGAGGATCGGCCGCTCCACACCGGTCGCGTCGAGGTCGCAGCCGCACGCCTCCAAGGAACAGTCCGCAGACCGCCACGACCGGGCGCCATTGGCGCTGGCCCGTCCAGGCGGCGTACGGACCGGTCGGGGCCGCGGATGTTGGTGACGGCGAGGGCCGTGTCCTCGAAGGTGGACATCCCGGTCCAGGTCGTCGCACTCATGGGAACACCCTCGCGCCGCGCGCTGACTCAGCGCCTGACACCGGAATCAGGCGTAGTTGGCCGCGTGCAGGGCCGCCGCCACCGAGTCCACCTCCAGCACCCGGATCCCGTCCGGCAGCTTCCCCGGGTCGGGCGGCACCAGCGCGTGCGTGAACCCCATCCGCGCGGCCTCCGCCAGCCGCCGCCCGGCGCCGGTGACCCGGCGGACCTCCCCGGCGAGCCCGACCTCGCCGACGACCACCAGCCGCGGCGACAACGCCACGTCCCGCACCGACGACCACAGCGCCAGCAACACGGACAGGTCCACGGCGGGCTCGGTGACCTTCATCCCGCCGACCGTCGCCGAATAGACGTCCCGGTCGCCCAGCTTGATCCCGCCACGCTTCTCCAGCACGGCGAGGATCATCGCCACCCGCGCGGAGTCCAGGCCGCTCACGGCCCGCCTCGGCTGCGGCGCGCCGGCACTCGACACGAGCGCCTGCACCTCGCACAGCAGCGGCCGCTTGCCCTCGACCGTGACCGTCACCGCGGTGCCCGGCACCGCGTCCTCCCGCCGGTTCAGGAACAGCCCGGACGGGTCCGGCACCCCGACGATGCCGTCCTCGCGCAGTTCGAAGCACCCGATCTCGTCGGCGGGCCCGAACCGGTTCTTCACCCCGCGCACCATCCGCAGGGTCGAGTGCCGGTCGCCCTCGAAGTGCAGCACCACGTCGACCAGGTGCTCCAGCACGCGCGGGCCGGCGACCGAGCCGTCCTTCGTGACGTGCCCCACGAGCACGACCGGCAGCCCGCGCTCCTTCGCCAGCGCCACCAGCCCGGCCGTGACCGCCCTGACCTGCGTGACGCCACCCGGCGCGCCCTCCACCTGCGGCGAGGCCATCGTCTGCACCGAGTCGACGATCAGCACACCCGGCTTGACCGCGTCGACGTGTCCGAGGATCGCCGAAAGATCGCTCTCCGCCGCCAGGAACACACCCTCGTGCACGTTCTTCGTCCGCTCGGCGCGCAGCCGCACCTGCCCCGCGGACTCCTCGCCCGTGACGTACAGGGCCGGCCCGGACCCGCCGCGGGCCCACTGGTAGGCCACCTCCAGCAGGAGGGTCGACTTGCCGACGCCCGGCTCACCGGCCAGCAGCACGACCGCGCCGGGGACGAGCCCGCCGCCGAGCACCCGGTCCAGCTCGCCGACGCCGGTGGTGCGGGCGCGGGCGGCCTCGATGTCGACCTGGCCGATCGGCCGTGCCGGGGCGCTGGGCGCGCCCGCGGCCACGCGGGCTATCGCCGGGCGGGCGTCGCCGCGCTCCTCGATGGTTCCCCACGCCTGGCACTCCGGGCAGCGGCCGACCCACTTGGCGGCCTCGTACCCGCACTCACCGCAGCGGTAGCTGGTGCCCTTCTTGACCATGGTCGGTCACGCTAGCTGGCACCACCGACAGTTCTAGTGACCGCCGGCTTCCGCCTCGGCGGACGGCTGGCAGCTCAGCTCGACCGTGGGCGCCTGGATCGGCAGGTTCACGGTGACCGGGCCGGCATCCCGGAAGGTGAACGTGACCGGGATGGTCTGGCCGGGCCACACGACCTGCTTGATGCCCTGCAGGACGACCTCGGCGTGACCGATCCGGGTCGGCTGCCCGGTGGGACCAGCGGTCGGCGACGCGGACGCCGACGAGGTGGGCGAGGTCTGGGTCGAGCTCGGCGCGGCGGAGCTGGACTCCGGCTGCTGCACGGACTCGCCCTCGGTGGCCGGGCCGATCAGGAGCTTGCTGCCCGCGACGATGGCCTTCTGACCCTCGACGGTGGCGCTCGCCGCGTTCGCGCTGCTCACGGAGAGCAGCTCGTCGTCGGCGGTGCCGTCGTTGGCGATCACCAGCGTCAGCGGGGCGCTCGACCCGGTCGCGTAGGCCTGCTGGCAGTCGTTGCGGTTCACCAGGCCGGCGTCCCGCAGGACGAGCTTGCCCGCCTGGGCCATGGCGCCGTTGACCGCGGGCAGCATGGTGTTGGTCTGGGTGATCTGCCCGGCCCCGCACCCGGCAAGAGCCAGGGCGGCACCCACGGCGACCACGCTCGCGCCGACCACACGACGTTTCTGCAGCCTCACGGTCTCAGTCCCTCCTAGAAGCTATACCGGCCCGATCCTATCTGCGCCGCGAAGCGGCTCCGTTGAGGGTGGTGGTGGGCTGGCGGGAGGGGCCTAGCTATGGCCGGAAAGCCCGCCACCGAGGGTGCGCCGAGGGAGCCGGAAACCGTCCACAATGGATCAGAGAATCAATGTCGACAGGGTTCCCCACCACCTGCATGAGCATGCACTTTATCGGTTTGTCAACCCCCCGGATGGCCCCTGACCTGCGACGACGATCTCGGCCCGCTAGGTGGGCCCCCTCGCCGCGTGCTAGGATGGAGGCAGCGAAAGGGGCAGAGGACACATGGTTTTCAAGGTCGGAGAGACCGTCGTCTACCCGCACCACGGTGCCGCACTCATCGAAGCGATCGAGACCCGCGTGATCAAGGGCGAGGAGAAGCAGTACCTCGTCCTCAAAGTCGCGCAAGGGGACCTCACGGTTCGCGTGCCCGCTGACAACGCCGAGATCGTCGGCGTGCGGGACGTCGTGGGCCAGGATGGTCTGAACCGGGTTTTCGACGTGCTGCGAGCGCCGCACACCGAGGAGCCCACGAACTGGTCTCGTCGGTACAAGGCCAACCTCGAGAAGCTCGCCTCGGGCGACGTGAACAAGGTGGCCGAAGTGGTGCGCGACCTCTGGCGGCGCGAGAAGGACCGCGGCCTGTCCGCCGGCGAGAAGCGCATGCTGGCCAAGGCGCGGCAGATACTGGTCAGTGAGCTCGCCCTGGCGGAGGGCACCGACGAGGGCAAGGCGGAGACGCTGCTCGACGAGGTCCTGGAGACAGCGGCCGTCTAGAGCACAGGCTGACCTCGCGAGATGAGCCGGGCAGACGTGCTCATCTACTGCGTGTGCCCCATGAGACACAGCTCGTCCCGCGAAGTGAGACCCCGGCGATGAAGGTGGCGGCAGTCCTCATCGCCGACCCCGAGGGGCCGGATCCGTGCGCGCTCGTGCGCGGTGCGCCGCTGTTGCGGCACGCCGTGGACGGTCTGCTGGAGTCCGGATGCGCGGACCGCCTGGCGGTGGCGGTTCCCAAACCCGTGCTCGGGGATTGTGAATTGATCATACGGCCGGTACCCGGCGCCGGTTCCCGGTGCCGGGTACTGGCCTGTGGTCCTGATCGCGCCGAATCCGTCCGGGCGGCCGTCGAGGCCACCGGGGAATCCGATGTCGTCCTGGTGCACGACGTCGCGCGTCCGTTCGTGCCTCCCGCCACCGTCCGCGCGGTGGCCGAGGCGGTGTTCGCCGGGGCAGAGGCGATCATCCCGGTCCTACCCGTGACCGACACCGTCAAACTCGTTTCCGGCGACGTGATCGCCGCCACCTCGGACCGGGACCACCTGCGCGTCGTGCAGACCCCCGTCGGCTACCGCCCCGAGGTGCTCCGCGAGCTCTGCGCACGCGGCGCGGACCCGCTGTCGGATCTGCCCGGTAGCGTGCGCACCGTGGCCGGGCACCCCACCGCGCTCCGGCTCACCACGGCCTTCGACGTGGCCGTCGCGGAAGCACTACTCGAGGAGCAGGGTTGAGGGTCGGGACCGGGGTCGACGTCCATCCGATCGAGGCGGGCCGCGAGTGCTGGATCGCCGGGCTGCTGTGGGAGGGCGCCGACGGCTGCGCCGGCCACTCCGACGGTGACGTGGCCGCCCACGCGCTGTGCGACGCGATGCTGTCCGCGGCCGGGCTCGGCGACCTGGGCGCGGTGTTCGGCACCAGCGACCCACGCTGGGCAGGCGCCCACGGCGCGGAGTTCGTGGCCGAGGCGCGTCGGCTGGTCGAGGCGGAAGGCTGGCGGCTGGGCAACGCGTCGGTGCAGGTCATCGGCAACGCGCCGCGCATCGGCAAGCGGCGCGAAGAGGCCCAGGACGTGCTGAGCAAGGCCGCGGGCGGCGCGGTCAGCGTCAGCGGCACCACCACCGACGGGCTCGGCCTGACCGGCCGCGGCGAGGGCATCGCCGCGGTCGCCACCGCCCTGCTGCTGCCGGCCGAATAAGTCACACGAATCCGGAGGTCGTCCCCGGTAGCCTGTGGTCTGTGACGATTCAGGCGGTGATGTTCGACTTCTCCGGCACCCTTTTCCGGCTCGAGCAGAACTCCAGCTGGCTGTCCGACCTCACGACCCCCGACGGCGCCCCGCTCGACGTCGAGGCGCAGACCGAGCTGATGCGCCGCATGACCGCCCCGACCGGGCAGGTCGTCGAGCTGTCCGACGAGTACCAGCACGCGTGGGAGAACCGGGACCTCGACCCGGCGCTGCACCGCAAGATCTACCTCGAGGTGCTGCGCAAGTCCGGCGTCGCGCACGCCCACCAGGCCGAGGCGCTCTACAACCGCCTGATCGATCCCGCGGAGTGGACGCCGTACCCGGACACCGAGGCCGCGCTGAAGGACACCGCGGCCAAGGGCGTCAAGGTCGGCGTGCTGAGCAACATCGCCTTCGACATCCGGCCCGCGTTCGCGATGCGCGGCTACACCGACTTCGTCGACGAGTTCCTGCTCTCCTTCGAGGAGGGCTACATCAAGCCGCAGCCCGAGGTGTTCCGGCTGCTGATCGACAAGCTCGGGGTCGCGCCGGAGGACACGCTCATGGTCGGCGACAGCGAGGAGGCCGACGGCGGGGCGAAGGCGCTCGGCTGCGCGTTCGCCCTCGTCGACCCGCTGCCGACCACCGAACGCCCGGACGGCCTGCTCACGGCCCTGCGCACGCACGGGGTGCTCTGAGCGGCGTCAAGGTGACCCGTACCATTTCAGGGTGGCCCTTCATCTGTACGACACCGCGAGCAGGAGCGTGCGGGAGTTCCACCCCGCCCGTAGCGGAACGGCGTCCATGTACGTGTGTGGGGCCACCGTGCAGGGCATTCCGCACATCGGGCACGTCCGCGGCGCCCTGAACTACGACGTCCTGCGCCGCTGGCTGATCCACAGTGGACTGGACGTGTTGTTCGTGCGCAACGTCACGGACATCGACGACAAGATCCTCACCAAGGCGGCCGACGCCGGACGGCCGTGGTGGGAGTGGGCGGCGACGCACGAACGCGCGTTCGAGGAGGCCTACACCGTCCTCGGCTGCCTCCCGCCCTCGATCGCGCCGCGCGCCACCGGGCACGTCACGCAGATGGTGGAGCTGATGCAGCGCCTCATCGACGCCGGGCACGCCTACGCGGCGGGCGGCGACGTGTACTTCGCCGTGTCCACGTTCCCCGAGTACGGCGCGCTGTCCCGGCAGAAGCTGGACGAGGTGCAGCAGGGCGAGACGCTGGCCGAGGGCAAGCGCGACCCGCGGGACTTCACGCTGTGGAAGAGCGCCAAGCCGGGCGAGCCGTCGTGGCCGACACCATGGGGCGACGGGCGGCCGGGCTGGCACCTGGAGTGCTCCGCGATGGCGACCACCTACCTGGGCGCCGAGTTCGACATCCACGGCGGCGGCGTCGACCTGGTGTTCCCGCACCACGAGAACGAGCGCGCCCAGTCGCAGGCGGCGGGTGACCCGTTCGCGCGGTTCTGGCTGCACAACGCGTGGGTGACGCTGTCCGGCGAGAAGATGTCGAAGTCGCTGGGCAACGTGGTGTCGATCGAAGCGATGCTGCGCAACTACCGGGCCGCCGAGCTGCGGTACTACCTGGTGCAGCCGCACTACCGGTCGACCATCGAGTACTCCGACGGCGCGTTGTCCGAGGCGGCCCAGGGCTACCGGCGGATCGAAGGCTTCCTGCGCCGGGCGGCGCAGCGGACGGGCACGGTCGAGCCGGGTGAGCTGGCGCCCGAGTTCGTCGCCGCGATGGACGACGACCTGTCCACGCCGGCGGCGGTCGCGGCCGTGCACAACCTGGTCCGCGAGGGCAACGCGGCACTGGACTCCGGCGATGACGCCAAGGCACGCGCGGCCGCCGGTTCGGTGCGCGCGATGATGGGTGTGCTCGGGCTGGACCCGCTGGCACCGGAATGGGCGGAGAGCTCGGCGGCGGAGACGCCGGCGAGGGCCGCACTGGCCGAGTTGGTCGAGGCGATGCTCGTGGAGCGCCAGGAGGCGCGTGCCACGCGTGACTTCGCCAGGGCCGACGCCGTGCGCGACCGCCTCCTCAAGGCGGGAATCGCGGTCGAAGATACTCCCGATGGTCCGGTGTGGACCGTGAAAGAAGCTTAAATGGCAGGCAATTCCAAGCGCCGGGGTGCGGTTCGCAAAGAGGGCACCAAGAAGGGTGCAGTCGTCGGCTCCGGCGGTCAGCGTCGCCGCGGGCTGGAGGGCAAGGGCCCGACGCCGCGCGCGGAGATGCGTCCCGGGCACCCGAAGCAGAAGCGTGCCGCGGCGGCTGCCGCGCGCGCCGAGAAGGCTCGCGACCGCCGCGAAGGGCCGGAGATCATCGCCGGCCGCAACCCGGTGGTCGAGGCCCTGCGCGCGGGCGTGCCGGGCACCACGCTGTTCGTGGCGCTGAACATCGACGCCGACGACCGGGTCACCGAAGCGGTGCGGCTGGCGGCGGACAAGGGCATCTCGATCCTGGAGATCCCGCGCGAGGAGCTGGACCGCAAGACCAACCGCGCGGTGCACCAGGGGCTCGGGCTGCAGGTGCCGCCGTTCGAGTACAGCCACCCGGACGACCTGCTGGCGATCGCGAAGGACTCGGGTGAGCCGCCGCTGCTGGTGGCGCTCGACGGCGTGACCGACCCGCGGAACCTGGGCGCGGTGGTGCGTTCGGCGGCGGCGTTCGGGGCGCACGGGGTGCTGCTGCCGCAGCGTCGCAGCGCGGGCATCACGGCCGTGGCGTGGCGGACGAGCGCCGGCACCGCGGCGAAGATGCCGATCGCGATCGCGACCAACCTGACCCGGCAGCTGAAGCTGTGGGCGGAGGAGGGCCTGATGATCGCGGGCCTGGACGCGGACGGCTCGGTCGGGATCGACGACCTGTCGCTGGCGACGGACCCGCTGGTGGTCGTGGTGGGCTCCGAGGGGCGCGGCCTGTCCCGCCTGGTGCGCGAGACCTGCGACGAGACGGTGTCGATCCCGATGGCCGCCGGGGTGGAGTCGCTGAACGCCTCCGTCGCGGCGGCGGTGCTGCTGGCGGAGGTCGCGCGGCGGCGTCGCGTGACGGGGCGCATCTGATCGTGGCTGCGTGAGCGGCGCCGGGGCTCCGGCGCCGTTCCTTTTTGTGGCGTCCAGCGGGGAACTTCACACACCCGCTGCGGAAGCGGTGAGTTTCACTCCTTCGGGCCAACCCGGTCGGCTAAGGTCAGTGCGCTGATCCGCTTGCACAGGGGGACCCCAGGTCGATGTCGTTCGCTTCACCGTTGTTCCTCTGGTACTTCCTGCCGGCGACGTTGCTCGCCGTGCTGGTGCTGCCGAGGAGCTGGCGGAACGGCATCATCGCGGTCGCCAGCCTGGTCTTCTACGCCAGCGGCGCGGGCGCGTTCACCCTGCTGCTCCTGGCGTGCATGGTGGTCAACTTCGCGGCGGGCACCGCGCTGGAGCCGAACCCGTGGGAGCCGCGGTCGAGCCGGAAGCGGTCGCTGCTGATCGCGGTCATCTGCTTCGACGTCGGCATTCTGGTGGTCTGGAAGTACGCCGGGTTCGCGACGCAGCAGATCGACTACTTCACCCAGCTCTTCGGCGGTTCGTTCCCGGTGGCGCACCTGGCGCTGCCGATCGGCATTTCGTTCTTCACGTTCCACCACATCTCGTACGTCGTCGACATCTACCGAGGTGAGCGGCGGGCGTTGCGCAACCCGGTGTCGTTCGTGACCTACATCGCGATGTTCCCGCAGCTGGTGGCCGGGCCGATCGTGCGGTACCGGGAGATCGCGGACCAGTTGCCGCAGCACCGGTCGCACCGGCTGGACGACATCGCGGCGGGCTTCCCGCGGTTCGCGCTGGGGCTGTGCAAGAAGGCGATCATCGCGGACTCGCTGAGCCCGATGGTCGAGGCATGCTTCGCGACGCCCGGCGACGAGATGACGTTCGCGATCGCGTGGCTCGGCGCGGTCGGGTACACGTTGCAGCTGTACTTCGACTTCTCCGGCTACTCGGACATGGCGATCGGCCTGGGCCGCATGTTGGGGTTCCGGCTGCCGGAGAACTTCGCGCGCCCGTACTCGTCGGTGACGGTGACCGAGTTCTGGCGGCGCTGGCACATGTCGCTGAGCCGCTGGTTCCGCGACTACGTGTACATCCCGCTCGGCGGCAACCGCGCCGGTGCGGCGAAGACGTACCGGAACCTGTGCATCGTGTTCGTGCTGACAGGTTTCTGGCACGGCGCGAACTGGACGTTCCTGGTTTGGGGTTGTTACCACGGGCTGCTGCTGATCATCGAGCGCCGGTTCGGCTGGGACCGCACCCCGCCCGCGGTGGCCGCGCGCGTGGGCCGCCGGGTGCTCACGCTGGTGCTCGTGGTGTTCGGCTGGGTGTTCTTCAAGTCGGCCGACATCGGGCACGCGTTCACCATGATCGGGCACATGCTGGTCCCCGACTTCGACGGCCTGACGGACGTCGTCGAGGCGGCGCTGACGAACCAGCGGGTGGTCATCCTGATCGCCGCGCTGGCGATCTTCGCGCTACCGGCCAACCCGGTCACGGGGCCACTGCTGGAGTCCGCCCGAACCCGCGGCGCGGTGGGGTTGCGGATCGGCGTGATGACGGCGGGCGCACTGTACGCCGCGATCCTGGTCGCGAACGGGACGTTCAGCCCGTTCCTGTACTACCAGTTCTGAGTGGAGCGCCCCTGCTCCAGGACGTTCCGGTACTGATCTGCGCTGAACCGGAAGGGACCGACGTCCGGGTAGCTTTCGAGCACTTGGTCTTGCGAGTCCTGCCAGCGGAAGTCGCGCCAGATGATGAGTTCGTCGTGCCGGGTGATCATCGCCGTGATGGCTCCACAGCCGAGATCACCGCACTCCGGACAGCAGTAGAGCACCTGCCGCCCGTTCGGAAGGCTGGACGGACCGCGGAGCCGCAGACGGTCCACTTCCCTGCTCAGGGCACGCGGCGGAAGATCAGTGGCGAGCGCAGAAACCACGTCCTCCCCGTCGAAGAGCGACAACAGGGGCCGGCCATCGATCACGAAGTCCAGAAACTCCCGTCGCGTGCGCGTGGCAGGCCCCAGAACGGCACCGCTGCGCACGGATGGGATCAACCCGAAGTTCTGGAACATCGGCTGGCTCCTTGTCTTGCCCTGCCCCTGCCCGCGACTTAACCAGTGGCTGTTTCCCCTGCTCAACGTTACGTTTCCCAGTGTCACCGGGGTGAGGGGGATGCCGTGCCGGAGCGGATCATGTTCGTTCAGCTGAAGACCGGCTTCGACACCGATCGCGGGCCGTCGTGGATTGGGTGGGTGCGGTTTTCCCGGACGTGGCAGACGGCCTACTTCCACGGCCGGACGCTGCGGCGGTGGACCGGTCTGCCGAGCGCGAACTTCGTCGACGTCGAGACGGACGAGTTGTTCTGGCTCTCCGGCCCGAAACGCGACCGGACCGACACCCGCTACGGCCCCGGGCTTCCGGAGGTCGAAGAGGACGCCCGGGAAGCCTACGAGACGTTTCTCCGCGGTGAGCCGCTGCCGAGGCGGGAGGACGGTTAGCGTTGTCCGCGGGCGGTGCGGAACGTGCGGAAGCCCCGGCGGTGGTAGTTCGGCAGGGCGTGCGGGTGGTCGAGGTCCGAGGTGTGCAGCCAGACGCGGCGGACGTCCAGGGGGAGGTGCCACGCCTGCTCGACCGCCAGGGTCAGCGCGTAGCCGCCGATGCCCTTGCCCACGTACTCCGGCACCAGGCCGAACGTGGTGATCTCCACTTCGCCGTCGCCGTGGGACTGGTAGTCGGCCAGGCCGGCGATCTCGCCCAGATGACGGATCAGCACGCAGTGGCGGCCCTCGCGGGAGAGGTACCACTCCCAGTCGTCGTCGGACCAGCGGGAGCTCGGCCAGTTGTACGGCTCGCCGATCCGCACCGTCGTCGGGCGCACCAGTGGGGAGTCGGCGGGAATGGGCTCCACCGCGACCCCGGGCACGGGTGCCGCCGGGCGCAGGTCGGCGAGGCTGGTCATCTCGAGATGGGTGACGGTCTCCTCCACCCGGCCCAGCATGCCGACCGCGCCCACCACACGCGAGCTATTTCTGGCCGTACCCCCGCAACTTCTCCACCACGTGCGCGATTTCCTCGGCCGGCAACAGCCGCGGGTCGCCCGCCGAACGGGCGAGCAGCCACACCTGGCAGAGCCACTCCAGCTGCTCGGCCCGGCTGTACGCCGCCGCCAGACCATCGCCGTACGTGATGGTTCCGTGGTTGCCCAGCAGGCAGCCCCGGCGCCCCTCCAGCGCGGCGAGCATCGACTCGGCCAGCTCCTCCGTGCCGTACGTCGCGTAGCGGGCGACCCGCGCGGACGGGCCGATCGTCGCCAGCATGTAATGCACCGCGGGCACCTCGTCGACCAAAGTGGACACCGCGGTCGCGTGCACCGAGTGCGTGTGCACGATCCCGGTGATCGGCGCGCCGTCCGGGTCGGCCGCCTTCGTGTACACCGACAGGTGCATCGGCATCTCGCTGGTGGGCCGCAGCTTGCCCTCCACAATGGACCCGTCGAGCGACACCACCGGGATGTCCTCCGGCGTCAGCACGCCGTAGTCCACCCCGGTCGGCGTCACCGCGATCAGCTCGCCCGAGCGGGCGGAGATGTTGCCGGAGGTGCCCACCACGAGCCCGTCGGCGGTCAGCCGTCGCGCGTACTCGCACACCGCTCGCCGTTCGTCGGCCAGGATCACAGTCGCCACAACCCCCGCGCGGCGGTCAGCGACGCCTGGTAATCCGCGTAACCGCTCTGGTAGAACTCGACATTTTCGGGCACCGGCGACACGGTCCGCGAGCTGCTCGCCCACAGCTCCGCGTCGAACGGCTGGTTCAGCGCCTCGGCCGCGACCAGGACGGCACCCCGCGCCCCGACACCCGGATCGCTCGGGATCACGATCGGGCGGCCGAGCACGTCGGCGAAGATCTGCGTCCACTCGGCGGAGCGCACCCCGCCGCCGCACGCGTACAGCCGGCCGGACAGACCGGCCGCGTCGAAGCAGTGCCGTGCCGCGTAGGCGATCGACTCGCACAGCGCACGCACCACGTCCGCGCGCCCGTGCTCCAGGCTCAGCCCGGCGAACTGCGCCCGCGCGGACGCGTCGACGAACGGCGCCCGTTCACCGGACGCGGACAGGAACGGCAGCGCCCGCACCCCGGCGGCCCCGGGCGGGCTCTGCGCGAGCAGCGTCCCGATCTCGGTGACCTCGATGCCCAGCAGACGGCAGATCCAATCGATACTCGCGGTGCCGACCATCGCCGGCATCGCGTGCAGGTACTCGCCCGGCGTCGGCGTGGACAGGAACATGCCGGCCGGCTCGCCCTCGCCGTCGAACTCGGCGTTGTCGGTGAGCACCTGGCAGGCCAGTGTGGTGCCGGCGGTGAGGATGCCGTCGCCCGGCGCGCGCACCCCGGCGCCGATCGCGCTGGCGGGCAGGTCGAACGGGCCTGCGGTGACCGGCAGCCCCTCGGGCAGCCCGAGGAGTTCGGCGCCACGGCGGTTCAGCCTGAACACGGCCTTCGGCGGCGCCGGTTCGGCCAGCAGGTTCCGCCGGTGGGACAGTCCGACGGCGGCGATCGCGCCCTCGTCGTAGCGGCGGGTCTTCGGGTCGAGGAACGGCAGGGACGCGTCGGACACGTCCACCGTGATCTCGCCGGTCAGCCGCTGCACCACGGCGTCGACGCAGTACCCGGCCACCGCGGCCCGGTCCAGCACCTCGGGTTCGTGGGTGTCCAGGTAGGACAAGACGGCGGCCGCGCAGCCGGGGAACATGCCCGAGCCCGTGCGCCGGAACACCTCCCGCGACACCCCGTCGGCCTGCCACTTGGCGAGCAGCGCGTTGGCCCTGCCGTCGAGCCAGGAAATGGCCGGCCGCACCGCGTTGCCGTCCTCGTCGCGGAGCCACACGCCGTCGCCCTGACCGGTCAGCGCCAGCGCGGTGACCGGGGCGTCCAGCTTCGCCGCGACCTCGCGCACGACGGTCGCGACCGTGCCGACGACCTGGTCGAGGTCCTGCTCGACCCGGCCGCCGGACAGGTGGTGCACCTCCGACGGCGTGCAGGCCTGGTGCAGCGACACCCCGGCCTCGTCGAACACGACGGCCTTCGTCAGTGAAGTACCGATGTCGACGCCGATGATCATCGCAGCACTTCCGGGTTCGCGACGTTCGCCAGCTTCTCCCCACGGGCGTAGCGGCCCACCTCGGCGGCGACGATCCGCGCGGCGCGCTCCGCGGTCTGGCGGCTGGCACCCGCCAGGTGCGGCGTTGCGATCACGTTCGGCGCGTCCCGCAGGGCCCAGTCCGCGGGCGGCGGCTCGACGTCGTAGACGTCCAGCGCGAGCGCGCCCAGCCGGCCGGACTTCAGCAGGCCCGGCAGGGGCGCGTAGTCCAGCAGCCCGCCGCGGGCGGAGTTGACCAGCACCGCGCCCTCGGGCAGCAGGGCAAGGCGCTCGGCGTTGATCAGGTGGCGCGTCTCGTCGGTCAGGCGGGCGTGCAGGCTGACCACCGCGCTGCGGCGGAGGAGGTCGTCCAGCTCGACCAGCTCGGCGCCGTCCGCCGCGATCTGCTCCGGCTTCGCGTACGGGTCGGCGACCAGCACCTTCGACCCGAACGCGACCAGCACCTTGGCCACCCGCGATCCGATCGCGCCGTAGCCGACCAGGCCGACCGTGGTGCCCTCCAGCTCCAGCCCGGCGTTCGGGTAGGCGTAGTAGTCACCGCGCCAGGTGCCGCCGAGCAGCTCGGCCGACGAGGTCGAGATGCGGCGCATGGCGGCGAGGATCATGCCGATCGCGAACTCGGCGGCGGCGGTCGCATTGCGGCCCGGCGCGTAGGTGACCGCGACGCCGGCCTCGGTGGCAGCCGCGAGGTCGACGTTCACCGGCCCGCCCCGGCACACCGACACCAGCTTCAGCTCGGGCGCGGCGGCGAAGACCTTCTTCGTGAACGGCGCCATCTGGGTGACCGCGACCTCGGCCCCGGCCAGTGCCTCGATGACCTGCTCCTCGGTGCCGCTCGCCTCGTGCACCCCGCCGACCGGGCCGAACGGCTCGACCGGCCAGGGCAGCGACAGCTTACTGAATTCGGGCTCGGTGGCCAGCTCGGCCCGGACCGCGTCGGCAAGCAGGTTGTTGCCGACGAACTCGTCTCCCGCGCAGAGAACGCGCACTTCTGGCTCCTCCTTGAACCGCCGGGCCTCAGCCGGCCGCGTGGACCTGTTCGTATTCGGTGATGTGTGCGACCTTGGCCGCGCTCGGCGAACCCGGGTCGAACGTGTACCCCAGCCACTCGGTGACGATCTTCTTCGCCAGCTCGGCCCCGATCACCCGGGCGCCGAAGGTGATGATCTGGCAGTTGTTCGACTTCACCGACCGCTCGGCCGAGTATGAATCGTGCGCGACCGTCGCACGCACCCCCGGCACCTTGTTCGCCGAGATCGCCACACCGATGCCGGTGCCGCAGACCAGGACACCCCGGTCGGCCTCGCCGTTGGCGATCTTCTCCGCCGCGGCCAGGCCGAAGATCGGGTACGCGCGGTCGTCGTCCGGGCTGTCCACGCCCAGGTCGATCACCTCGGTGACCCGCTCGTCCTTCGCCAGCAGGTCCCGCACCTCGTTCTTCAGCAGCACGCCTGCGTTGTCCGCGGCCACCACGACCCGCATCAGTTCCCCTCCTTGCCCAGAGCTTCCCCGATCGCCGTGACGATCAGGGCGAACGAGGTCGCGCCGGGATCGGCGTGCCCCTTGCTGCGCTGCGCCAGCCGGGCCGCGCGTCCCTTGGCGGGCACCAGGTTCGCGGTCTCCTCGGCGGCGAGCGTCGCTGCCTGCGCGGCCTCGCGCCACGCGTCCGGCAGCGCGGCGCCGGCCTCGGCCTGCTTGCGCAGCGCCTGCCGAAACGGCTCGATCGCGTCGAGCATGGTCTTCTCGCCCAGTTCGGCCTTGCCCAGCTCGGTGAAGGCCCACACCGCGCCGTCGACCGCGTCCGCGACCACCGCGGTGGTGATCTCGTCCACCCGCAGCCCCGCGCCGGTCTCGGCGAGCAGCACGCCGTACAGGGCGCCGGACGCACCACCGGCGGCGTCGGCAAGCGCGGTCCCGGCCGCCAGCAGCGTGTCGGCCACCGAAGACCCGGCGGCCTCGCGGGCGGCCGAAACGGCGGCTCGCATGCCGCGGGTCATGCCGAGGCCGTGGTCACCATCCGCGGCGACCGCGTCCAGACGGCCCAGCTCGGACTCGTTGTCCTCGATGCGGCGCATGGCCGCGGTCAGCAGGCGGTCGACGAGTTCGACCCCCTCACCCTCCGGGCGCGCCAACTGCTTGTCCACTGTGGACGAGAGCTCGACCGGTTCCAGGATCGCCCCGCCGCTGCGGTAGCCCGGGGTGTCGCACGGCGCGCCGTACAGCTCGGCCAGCTCGTCGTCCAGCACCAGCACCGACAGCGAGACCCCGGCCATGTCCAGCGAGGTGACGAACTCGCCGACCTCCGTGTGCACCGGCGTCAGCCCGGCGCCGGCGAGGCGCTCGTGGATCCGGGTGTAGGTCACGAACATCTCTTCGTACTTGGTCCGGCCGAGGCCGTTGACCAGCACCGCGACCCGGCCGTCGCCCCGCGGCAGCTCGGGCAGCAGGCCGTCGACCAGCTCGTCGGCCAGCTCCGCCGCGCCGAGGCGGCCGACGGTGCGCACCCCCGGCTCGCCGTGGATGCCGAGGCCCAGCTCCATCTCGGACTCGCCCACGGTGAACAGCGGCTGGTCGGCACCCGGGAGCGTGCAGCCGCCGAAGGCGACGCCGAACGTGCGGGTGTGCGCGTTGGCCTTGACCGCCGCCGCGTGCACCGCGTCGAGGTCGTCACCCCGCTCGGCCGCGGCGCCCGCGACCTTGAAGACGATGAAGTCGCCCGCCACCCCGCGGCGCTTCTCCGGCGCGTCGGCCGGTCCGCTCGCGATGTCGTCGGTGACCAGGATGGTGCGGCTTTCGATGCCCTCCGCGGCCAGGCGGCGCGCGGCGAGGCCGAAGTGCAGGACGTCGCCGGCGTAGTTGCCGTAGGCGAACAGCACCCCCGCGCCACCCTCGGCGGCGCGGGCCGTGCGGTAGACCTGCTCGGCGCTCGGGCTGGTGAACACGTCACCGACCACCGCCGCGTCGGCGAGGCCGGGCCCGACCAGGCCGGCGAAGGCCGGGTAGTGGCCGCAGCCGCCGCCGATGACCACGGCGACCTTGCCCCGCCGGGGCACGTTCCGGCCGAGCACGCCGTACGCGCCGGGCACCTTGCGCACCTCGCGGCCGTACGCGGTGACGAAGCCGTCCAGCCAGTCCCGCTTGAACGTCGCGGCCGTTCCCAGCGTGGTCATGAGCGCACCAGCTCCCCGGCGAGGTAGGCGAGCAGCAGCTTCCGGACGTCGTGGTTGGACTCCGCGACCTGTGCGGCCAGCTCCAGCGCGTCCGGCTTCGGCGGGTAGGTCGGGTTGGGCAGGGCGATGACGGTCAGCCCCGCGGCCGCGGCGGCGCGGATGCCGTTGCTGGAGTCCTCGACCCCCAGGCACTCCTCGCCGCGGAAGCCGAGCCGGGACGCGGCCTCGGCGTAGACGTCCGGGCTGGGCTTGCCGCGCGGCACCTCGGCGCTGGACACGGTGGCCGAGAACTCCCCCGTCAGCCCGTGGGTCTCCAGCACCGCGTCGATCACCCGGCGCGCCGCCGAGGACGCGAGCGCGACCGGGACGCGGGCCGCCACGTCGCGCACCATCGCGTCGGCGCCGTCCAGCAGCGGGGCCTCACCGTCGGCGATCGACTTGATCATCCCGTCGACCACGGCCTTCTCGACCTGCTCCGGGGTCTCCGGGGTCCCGCTGCGCTCCGCCAGGTACGCGGCCCACTCGGGCGCGCTCATGCCCTGGACGGTGGCGGTGTCGGCGGCCGTCCACTCGACACCGTGGGCCGCCGCGTAGGCGACCCAGTTCTCCTCCCAGAGGTGTTCACTCTCGACCAGGACACCGTCGAGGTCGAACACCACCGCGGCGAAACCCATGCAACAACCCCTTTCACGCCGTTGGTGTTAAATTAACACCGCCGCCGAGATTTGTCACGGGAGGTCCGATGGGAACGCAGTTGCTGCTGGTCCGCCACGGCGAGACCGAATGGCACGCGGAGAACCGCTACGCCGGCACCAGCGAGGTCGGCCTCACCGAGCGGGGCCGCAGACAGGCCGAGGGGCTGGCGGCGTATCTGGCCGGTTCCGGCGAGCCGGTCACCGCGCTCTACCGGTCGCCGCAGGGGCGCGCGCGGGTCACCGCCGAGCCGTCCGCGCGGGCGCTCGGCCTCGAGCCCGTCGTGCTCGACGAGCTGCGCGAGGTGCACTTCGGGATCGCCGAGGGCAAGGTGCTGTCCGAGCTGGATCCGCAGGTCGTGGCGGCGTTCCGGGCGGATCCGGTGGCCGGCGCGTTCCCCGGGGCCGAGCCGACGGCCGAGGCCGCGCGCCGGGGAGCGGCGGCGCTGCGGCACATCGCGAAGCGCGAAGACGGCGGGCGGGTGCTGGTCGTCGCGCACAACACGCTGATCCGGGTCACGCTGTGCGAACTGCTCGGCATCCCGGTCCGCGACTACCGCCGCGTGTTCCCGCGCCTGGAGAACGCGGCCATCACCGAGATCGGGATCGACGGCGACGCGACGAGCCTGCGGCGCTTCAACCTGCCCACGTCCTAGCCTTGTCCCGTGGAAGACAAGTCCAGCGGGAGCGCGCGCTCCCGTAACATCCGGCAGCAGCGCATCACCGACTACGTCGTGAAGAAGGGCCAGGCGTCCGCAGCGGAACTGGCCGAGCTGACCGGCGTGAGCGTGATGACCGTGCACCGCGACCTGGACGAACTGGCCCGGCGCGGCCTGCTGCGCAAGTACCGCGGCGGGGTCTCCGCGCAGCCGTCGACGGTGTTCGAGAGCAACACCGAGTACCGGCTCAACGCCCACGTCGAGGCGAAGGCCGCGATCGCCGAGAAGGCGTTGTCGCTGGTCGAGCCCGGGATGTCGATCCTGCTGGACGACTCGACCACCGCGCTCGCCCTGGCCAAGCTGCTGCACCAGGTCACGCCGCTCACCGTGGCGACGAACTATCTGCGGATCATCGAGGTGCTCAAGCAGGTCGACGACGTGCGCCTGATCGGGCTCGGCGGCGACTACTCCGCGACCCACGACTCGTTCCTCGGCATGCCCTGCCTGGAGGCCGTCGAGCGGCTCACCGTGGACGTGACGTTCGTGTCGACCTCGGCGATGAACGCGGAGATGACGTTCCACCAGGAGCCCGAGATCGTCATGGTCAAGCGGGCGATGCTGGCCAGCGCGGAGATCCGGGTGCTGCTCATGGACTCCAGCAAGATGCCGCGCACCGCGCTGCACCGGCTGGCCGAGATCGAGGACTTCCACCACCTCGTGGTCGACTCAGCGGTGTCCGCGTACCTGCTCGACCAGTACGAGGACCAGACGAACGTGCTCGTCGCCGAGGTCTGATCGCATCACACCCTTGCGTGTTAATTTCACGTGCTCCATGATAACTTGGGTTTCGCACACTCATGGAGGCGTGATGACGCAGACGGCAACATCGAGGTTGTCCCAGCCGGACAGGGGGTTCGGGGGGCTTCTCGCCAGGTGGGGGCTACCGGCCCCGTTGTTCCTCGGGTACGTCGGCCTGTTGCTGTTCATGGTCGGCGACGGGGTGGAGTCCGGGTTCATCGCCCCGTTCATGGCCGATCACGGCGCCGGGGACGAAATTCACGCGTCCTATGTGATCACCGCGTACGGCGTGGCCGTGATGCTCGCGTCCTGGCTGTCCGGCGCGTTGTCGGAGCTGTGGGGGCCGCGCCGGGTCATGTGGATCGGCCTGGCGATCTGGCTCGTGTTCGACGTGCTGTTCCTCGCCGTGGCGGTGCCCAGCGAGAACTACCCGCTGATGCTGATCACCTACGGCATCCGCGGCTTCGGGTACCCGATGTTCGCGTTCGGGTTCCTGGTGTGGATCACCGCGGTGGCGCCGGTCGCGCGGCTCGGCGCCGCGGTCGGCTGGTTCTACTTCGCGTTCACCGGCGGCCTGCCGACGCTCGGCTCGCTGGTCGCGAGCTTCACCAACCCGGTGCTCGGCCACTACGGCACGCTGTGGCTGTCGGTCGGCATCCTGGCCGCGGGCGGTCTGCTGTGCGTGCTCGGGGTGCGGGAGCGGACCGGGTTCACGCGGCTCGCGCCGGAGGGCGTCCAGCCGGTGCAGAGCCTGGTGTCCAGCGTGTCGATCGCGTGGAAGAACCCGCGCGTGGGCGTCGGGATGATCGTGCGGATCATCAACACCGCGCCGGAGTTCGGCATGCTGGTGTTCTTCCCGACGATCTTCGCCGACCAGATCGGGTTCGGCGAGGGCCGGTGGCTGCTGCTGGTGTCGGTCATCTACGGCACGAACATCTTCTTCAACCTGATCTTCGGTGTGGCCTCGGACAGGATCGGCTGGCAGCGCACGATCTTCTGGTTCGGCGCGATCGGCTGCGCCATCTCGATCCTGCTGCTGTACTTCGTGCCGACGTCGCTGGGCGCGGACTACTACTGGGTGGCTCTGCTCGTGGGCGCGCTGTACGGTGCGACGCTGGCCGGGTTCGTGCCGATCTCGGCGCTGCTGCCCTCGCTCGCGCCGGAGAACAAGGGCGGCGCGATGGCGTTGCTGAACCTGGGCGCCGGTGCCGCGGCGTTCGTCGGGCCGGCGATCGTGTCGCTGTTCCTCGGCCCGGCGGGCGCGGCCGGCGTGGTGATCATCTTCGCCGCGCTGTACATCGTGGCGGCGGTGCTCACCCGGTTCCTGAAGCTGCCGGAGGCCACGCGGAAGGCCATCGACGAGGACGTCAGCTTGCAGGACGTGACGGCGGTCCGCCCGTGACGGTTGTCGGTGTCGACGTCGCGACCGCGGGGGTGCGTGCCTTCGCGGTCGGCGGCGACGGCTCGGTGCGGGCGACGGCTGCCGAGCCGTTGCCCGCCCCGGTCCGGGACGAGTCCGGCCGCAGCGAGCAGGACGCGCGGGCGTGGTGGCCCGCGGTCGAGTCGGTGCTGCGGCGGGTGACCGCCGAAGTCGCCGAGCCGGTGCGGGCGGTCGCGGTGTCGGCCACCTCGGGCACGATCGTCGCGGTCGACGGCCGGGGCGAGCCGCTGGGCCCGGCGCTGATGTACGACGACCGGCGCGGCGCGGACGACAACGCGAAGGCGGCGGAGGTGGGGGCGCAGCGGTGGCACGAGCTGGGGATGAGCGTGTCGCCGACGGCGGCGCTGGGCCGGATCAACTGGCTGCGCCGCGCCTACCCGGATGCCGCCGGTGTCCGTCACACACCGGACCTGATCGGTGAAAAACTCCTCGGCCGCCCGGTGGCGACCGACTCCTCGCATGCCCTGAAGAGCGGGTACGACCCGTTGCGCGAGGAGTGGGCGGCCGAGGTGTTCGACTTCGGGGTGGACTGGCTCCCCGAGGTCGTGCGGCCGACGACCGTGCTGGGCGAGTTGCCCCGCCCGGTCGCCGGCCTGCCCCAGGGTTGCCTGGTGGTGGCCGGCATGACCGACGGTTGTGCCGGCCAGCTGGCGACGGGCGCCGTGACGCCGGGCCGTTTCGCAGGGATCCTCGGCACGACCTACGTGTTGAAGGGCGTGACCGAGCACCTGGTGCGAGACCCGTCCGGAGCGTTGTACAGCCACCGCCACCCGGACGGCTGGTGGCTACCTGGCGGAGCGTCGAACACCGGCGGTGAGGCGGTGGCCGGTGTCCCCAACCTCGCCGAACTGGATGCGGAGGCGGCGCGGCGCGGCCCCGCGCGAGTGGTGGCCTACCCCCTGAAGCGCGCGGGCGAGCGCTTCCCGTTCGTCACGCCCGACGCCCGGGGCTTCGTACTGGGCGAGCCGCAGGACGAGGTGGAGCTGCACCGGGCCCGCCTGGAGGGCGTCGCGTTCGTGGAGAGGCTGGCGTTGGAGCGGTTGCGCGAGCTGGGGGTGCCCGTGACCGGCCCGCTGGTGGCCGCGGGCGGGGGAAGCAAGAGTCCGTTGTGGACCCGCATCCGAGCGACGGTCAGCGGAATCGAACTGCGAGTGTCACCCCAAGCCGAAACCGGCTACGGAGCGGCGATGCTCGCAGCCGCGGCGGTACTGCCGGGGGGATTGACCGAAGCGGCGGAAATGATCGGCGGAGAAGAATCGGTTGTTGAGCCGGACACGGCGGAACAAGAGCCGATGGAAGAGAACTACCAGCGGTTCAAAGAGGAATTGAAGAACCGGGGCTGGCTTTAGCGAGCAAACCCGGAAGCCCGGGCAAGCTGTGGCAGGGAACCGGAAGCCAGAGGTGCTTTGACGGGCAACCCGAATACCGGGGCTGGTCTGACAGGCAGAACTGGAAGCCGGCGCGGGGCCTGGCAGGCGAATCGGAAGCTAGGGGTTGCCTTGGGTAGGCAAACCGGAAGCTAAAGCTGATGGCAGGAAAAACCGAAGCCGGGCTGGCCTTAGCAGGACAAGGCCGGAAACCGGGGCGGGGCCTGACAGGCAAACCCGAATACCGCGGCTGGCCCGATAGGCAGAAGCGGAAGCCCGGGCAGGCCTGGCAGGAAGAATCGGACGCCCAGGGCTGGCCGACAGGCAGAAACCAGAAG
>NZ_JBHZEN010000047.1:0-76411 GCF_050958625.1 Amycolatopsis sp. 3B14 | reverse complement strand
AGGTGACCTTCCGGCGCCGTAGGCGCCCTACCCCGCTTCCCGCCCCAAATGCTCCGCGAAGAAGGCCAACACGCGCCGCCAAGCATCCTCACTGGCCGCCCGGTCATAGCTCATCCCAGCAACCTTCAGCAACACGTTCACCGGCCCGTGGAACTGATTCGCAAAACTGTGCCCAACCCCCGGGTACTCCTTGACGTCATGCGGCACCCCCCGAGTCGACAACTCCCGCTCCAGCTTCGCCGCCGCCCCACGCAAGGAAAAGTCCTTCTTCCCGAAGGAAGCCACCACCGGACAAGCACCATCCAAAACGGACAGATCCTTGGGCAACTGCCCGTAGTACGGAGCCGACGCGTCAAACCCCCGAGAGGCCGCCACCAGGGCGAACCCCCCACCCATGCAGAACCCGACGATCCCGACCCGACCAGTGCAATCAGACCGCGACGCCAGCAACGACCGCGCCGCGTCCAAATCGTCGAACGCCCGCCCCTTCCCGGCCGCCAGCTCCTTGAACACCGACTTCACGCACCGCACGAGCCCGCCGCGCGAGTACATGTCCGGCGACAGCGCGACGTACCCGGCGGTGGCGAACCGGTCGGTGATGTTCTTCGCGTCCTGCGAGAGGCCGACCGCGTCGTGCACGATCACGACCCCCGGCCACGGCGGCTCGCCCGAGACCTCCCGCTGCGGGGTGGCCAGATAGCCGCCGATGGTTCCGTCTGCGACAGGAATGTCCATCCGTCGCAGGCTAGTCGATCGTGAACGGGTCGTACCTGATCTGATCGAGTGCCGTTCCGGCCACCAGCATCCGGGAAACCGTCGCGCGGATCATCGCGGGCGAACCGGACACCAGCACGTCGTGGCCGGGCCACGCGCCGTACCGCGTCACCACGTCGGCCAGCGTGCCCTGCTCGCCGCCGACCAGGCCCGGCCCGTTCTCCACCACCGGCGTCACCGTCAGCCACGGGTTGCAGGACGCGACCATCCGCAACCCCTCCAGCGCGTACAGGTCCTCGCGCGTCCGGCCGCCGTAGAACAGGTGCACCTTCGGGTTCTCGCCCCATTGGCCCAGCTCGTCGAGCATCGCCTGCATCGGCGCGACACCCGTGCCGCCCGCGACCATCAGCACGTCCCGGCCGCTCTCCCGGTCCACGCCCAGCGTGCCCAGCGGCGGCCCGAACCGCCACACGTCACCGGCCTGCGTGTGGCTGACGATCGCCCGGGACACCCAGCCGCCCTCGATGGCGCGGATGTGGAACTCCAGCGAGCCGTCCGGGCGCGGCGCGTTCGCCGGCGACAGGTACCGCCACAACCGCGGCCGCTGCGGCACCTCGACGCTCAGGTACTGCCCCGGCCGGAACGGGATGTGCTGGTCCGGCTCCAGCCGCACCATCGCCAGGTCCCAGCTCAGCCGCCGGTGCTCGGCCACCCGCGCCGACCAGTTCGGCGGGTTCGTGTCGGTGGCCGCGGCCTCCTGCATCTGCCGGGCGATGATCGTGAACGCCTCCGCCCACGCGCGCTCGACCTCGTCCGTCCAGTCCGGCCCGAGCTGCGTCTTCATCGCCGCCAGCAACGCGGTGCCGACCGCCTCGTAGTGGTTCGGCACCACGCCGAACTTGCGGTGGTCGCGCCCGAGCTGCCGCAGGAACGGCACCAGGTCGTCGGGCTGGTCGACCATCTGCACGACGTGCACCAGCGCGCGCACCATGCGGTTGCGCTGGACCTCCATGTTGATCGGGAAGAAGTCCCGCGTCGCAGGCGCGAGGGTGAACAGCATCCCGTAGAAGAACTGCGTCACCTCGGGCAGGTACGGCTCCGCCTTGACCCAGGAGTCCCGGATCAGGCGCACCATCGCGGTGACGGCAGGGGGCGCCTCCCGGTGCACGGACCGGGGAACGGGGCTGACGGGGTCGGCTGTCATGGGTTCGGGGCTGCTCCGTGGTGCGCGTTCATGCTCGCCGTCGATTATTCATGAACACGCAATAGCACGTGAGCGTGTGAAAAGATCATGAATAATCCACCCTACTCGGTTAATCGTAGCCGGGTAATGCGAACACGATCCGTCGCAGGGTAACCGCCTCCGCCGCAATCCTCGCGAAGTTGCTCCTTCCGGGTGGTTCGGAGATCCCCTCCATCAGTGGGACAAGTCACCAACTTAGATAGTTGTGGCATACAACTACTGCTTCTATAGTTGTATGTGACAACCAACCAGGAGGTGGGTCCATGGGGGACCGCGACGAGAAGGCCGTCCAGCTGATGCGCGAACTGCGCGCGGCCGGTCAGCTGCAGCACGCCTGGATCAACCAGTCCTGGCAGCGCGAGCACGACGGCCTGCACCCCGCGGCCGCCATGCTGCTGTCCGACCTCAACGCGCACGGCGAGAGCCGCCCGTCGGACCTCGCGAAGCGCAAGATGGTCGACATCTCGGTGATCAGCAGGCAGATCGCCCAGCTGACCGCCGCCGGACTGGTCGAGCGCAGGCCGGCGCCCGAGGACGGGCGCGCCAGCCTGATCAGCCTGTCCGAAGCCGGCCGCGCCGAGCTCGAACGATGGCGGCAGCTGCACATCGACTTCATCCGGCGTGCGCTCGCGGACTGGACCGACGACGAGGTCGAAGCACTCACCGCCCGGTTGACCCTGATGAACCAAGGACTGCGCGAGGCCCTCGGCCAGACGCCGGTCACCTGCCCGCCGGACCCGGCGGCGGAGAAGAGGAAGTGATCCCCGAAGTGAGCACGACAGCGAACCAGGAGGCGATGACGCCGCGCCAGGTCGGGCGCGCGTTCGTCGGCCTGCTCCTGGCACTGCTGGTCGCCGTGCTGTCCTCCACGATCGTCTCGAACGCACTCCCGACGATCCTGGCCGACCTCGACGGCTCGCAGAGCCAGTACACCTGGGTGGTCACCGCCACCCTGCTGGCGTCCACGGCGAGCACCCCGATCTGGGGCAAGCTGTCGGACCTGTTCAGCAAGAAGATGCTCTACCAGCTGTCGATCGTGATCTTCACGGTCGGCTCGGTGCTCGGCGGCATCTCCCAGTCCATGCCCGAGCTGATCGCGTTCCGCGCCGTCCAGGGCCTCGGCCTCGGCGGCATGCAGGCGCTGATCCAGGTCGTGATCGCGGCGATGATCTCGCCGCGCGAACGCGGCCGCTACAGCGGTTACATCGGCGCGGTGTTCGCGCTGGCGACCGTCGCGGGCCCGCTGCTCGGCGGCGTGATCGTCGACTCGCCGCTCGGCTGGCGCTGGAACTTCTGGATCACGGTTCCGGTCGCGGTGGCCGCGTTCATCGTGCTGGGCAAGACGCTGCACCTGCCGGTCCGCAAGCAGCAGGTGAGGATCGACTGGCTCGGCGCGACCCTGCTCGTCGGCGGCGTCTCGCTGCTGCTGATCTGGGTTTCGCTGGCGGGCGGCAGCTTCGCCTGGTGGTCCTGGTCGACCCTGTTCTACGTGCTCGGCGGTCTGGTCGCGCTGGCGCTGGCGGTGTTCGTCGAGTCGAAGGTGCCGGACCCGGTGGTGCCGCTGCGGCTCTTCCGCAACCGCACCTTCACGCTGGCGGTGATCGGCAGCCTGTCGGTCGGCACCGCGATGTTCGGCGGCGCGGTGTTCCTCGGGCAGTACTACCAGCTCGCCCGCGGCTACTCGCCGACGCACGCCGGGCTGATGACCATCCCGATGATGCTGGGGCTGTTCCTGTCCTCGACCGTCGCGGGTCAGGTCATCTCGCGCACCGGCAAGACCAAGGCATGGATGCTCGGCGGCGCGGTGCTGCTGGTCGCGAGCCTGTTCCTGCTCAGCACGATCGACCACCAGACCAACCTGGTGCTGATGGGCACCTACCTGGCGCTGCTCGGCCTCGGTGTCGGCGCGCTGATGCAGAACCTGGTGCTGGTCGTGCAGAACACCGTCGCGATGAAGGACATGGGTTCCTCGTCGTCGGTGGTCACCTTCTTCCGCACGCTGGGCGGTTCGGCCGGGGTGTCCGCGCTGGGCGCGCTGCTCGCGGCGAAGGTGAGCAGCCACGTGTCGAGCGCACTCGCCGCGATGGGAATCCAGGGCGGATCGGCCGGCGCGGGCAGCAGCCTGAACCTCGCCGCGCTGCCGGAACCGTTCCAGTCGATCGTGCGGGCCGCCTACGGCGACAGCATCGGCTCGATCTTCTTCGCGGGCGGGATCATCGCGATCGCGACGCTGATCGCGGTGGTGTTCATCAAGGAGGTCCCGCTGCGCCGCAGCATCGACCTGACCGAGAGCACCGAGGCGACCGCGGCGCCGATCACCGGCTCGGCGGTCCACGGCGTGGTCACCGGCCCGTCGGGCCGTCCGCTGGCCGGGGCCGCGCTGACGCTGACCGACTCGTCGGGGCAGCAGGTGGCGCGGACGCTGACCGCGGCCGACGGGACCTACCGGCTGCCTGCCCCACCGAACGCGATCTACCTGCTGATCACCTCGGCGGCCCGATTCCAGCCGAGCGCCGTGATGGTCACGGTCGACGGGCAGCCGGTGCGCCGGGACGTCGAGATGAGCGGCGCCGGTGGCCTCAGCGGCGTGGTGCGGTCGAGCGCGGGCCAGCCGGTCGGCGGCGCGACGCTCGTGCTGACCGACGACCGGGGCGAGGTGGTGTCGTCGGTCGTCACCGGTGGCGACGGCTGGTACCACTTCGACGACGTGCCGGGCGGCGTCCACACGCTGACCGTCACGGCCGCCGGTCACCAGCCGGCCGCGGTGCCGCTGGCGACCACCGAGGGCGAGCAGGCCTCGCACGACATCGAACTCGGGCTCACCGCCCGGCTCGGCGGCGTGGTCCGGGCGGGCCGGGACGACCGTCCGGTGGCCGAGGCCCAGGTGACGCTGCTCGACGCGGACGGCGAGGTGGTCGCGATGACGCTCACCGACGAGGCGGGCCGGTACTCCTTCACCGACCTCCCCGCGGGCGACTACACGGTCGTGACCAGCGGATATGCTCCGGTCGCCGCGCCGTTGGAAGTCGTCGCGGGCGCCCCGCTCTCGCGTGACGTGGAGCTGACGCACCCGCGCTGACCCACCGAACCCGCGAAGACCGCCTCAATCCCCCGGGAGGCGGTCTTCGTGCTTTTCCGGGGCAGCGTCACGACACCGCGACGGGGGCGGCGGCACGCAGCGCCGCTTCGACCCGGCGGTTGCTGGTCATGGATGCCGTGACGGCCGTCATCGCCAGCAGGAGGACGGCAGCGGCGTAGAGGGGGGTGCGGACGTCGTAGGTGGTGGCCAGCCAACCGCCGACGAAGGCCCCGAGCGGGGCAGCGCACATGGCCAGCATCCGGGAGGTGGAGGCGACCCGGCCCATGAGGTGAGCCGGGACGATGGCCTGCCGGAGGGAGGGCCCGAGCACCATCGTGGCGCCCATGCCGGCGCCGCAGACGGCCAGCGCCAGCCCGGCCAGATACGGGTTCGAAGCGGCGGCCAGGCCAAGGATGGCGAGCCCCTCGACGGCGGCCGTGCAGGTCAGCGCGGTGCCGGTGCCGAGTCGCCTGCCGAGGTGGGCGGCGACGGCGGCACCGAGCAGGCCGCCGGTGGCCTCCGCCGTGAGGAGCAGGCCGAAGCCGTAGGTGTCGATGCCGAGGCGGTCGTGCGCGAAGAGGGCGAGGACGGTCTCCACGGCGAGGAAGGCGACGTTCCCGACCGCCGGGCGAAGCGCGAGCCCGAGCAGCACCCGGTCCCGGAAGACGTACGAGGCCCCGGCCCGCGCCTGACGGAGCAGCGACTCGCGGACCTCCGGCACGGGCCTGGGCATGGCCGGCAGCGTGCGCACGAGCAGTGCGGAGAGCAGGAACGACACCGCGTCGGCGAGCAGCGGGACGGCCCGCCCGAGCGCGAGCAGCGCACTGCCCGCGGGTGGCCCCGCGAAGCCGGACATGGCGGTCTGCGCGCCGCGCAGCCGGGAGTTGGCGCGTTCCAGGAGCGCGGGGTCGCGACGGAGCAGGTCCGGGAGATAGGCGGTGGCGGCGGTGTCGAAGAAGAGTCCGCCGAGGCCGAGCAGGAAGGCGATGATCGCGAGCAGCGGGATGGACAGGACGTCGAACACCGCCGCCGTGGCGGGGACCGCGAGCAGCGCCGCGCGTGCCGCGTCCGCGACCCACATCGTGCGGCGCCGGTCCCAGCGGTCCACCAGCGCACCGCCGAGCACGCCGAAGAGCAGCCACGGCAGCGTCCCGGCAGCCGTGACGACGGCGAGCGCCATCGGCTCCCGCGTCAGCGTCAATGCGATGAGCGGCAGCGCGGCGTGCGTCACCCCGTCGCCGAGCGAGGAGATCGTCTGCGCGGTCCACAACCGGCCGAACCCGGCCGGCAACTTCTTCCGGACGTCCGAGGTCATCTGGCGCCTCCTTCGGTCTTGGCGCCCTGCGCCGGGTGGAACAGCGCGAAGACGAGCGAGGTGTCCGGCAGCGACGGATCGGACAGCTCCCGGTACTCGTCCGCCAGCGCGTTCAGCCGCGCGCCCAGCTCGGCGAACTGCTCGTCGGTGAGCCGCAGGTGCGCCATCCGCACGTGCCGCTCGCCGTCCACGGGCGATGCCTCCAGGTCCGCCACCGCGTGCCGCATCAGCACGTCCGGCCCGCCCTCGCCCGGATCGGGCAGCTCTATGCTGCGCGCGGCCATCGCGTAATACCGCTCGACGACCCCCCGGACCTTGCGCGTCCGCACGACCTTCACCAGGCCGGCCTTTTCCAGCAGCCGCACGTGGTAGCTCGAACTCCCCTTCGCGAGACCGACCCGTTCCGCGATCTGGGTGATCGTCGCCGGCTCGAAGCGGAGCACGGCCATGATCCGGTGGCGCGTCAGGTTGGACACGGCGCGCAGCTGTTCGTCGGTGGTGACGCGGAACGTCTCGAGTTGATCGTCGTCAGGCATGTGAGCAATGGTCAACGTTTCTTGACCATTCCGCAAGGAGAAAAATCAGGGTTGAGCGGAACACGCTCAAGTTTGTTGACGTTGTAGATGTCGAGGGACCTGGAGGAAGGTCTCCGGCAGGCATGCGACATGGAGTGTGGGATGGACGCTTTCAACCCGACGACGAAGACCCAGCAGGCGATCTCGTCGGCGGCGCAGGCGGCGACCGTGGCGGGCAACCCCAGCGTCACCGCCGCACACCTGCTCGGCGCGCTGCTGGCGCAGGGCGACGGGCTGGCCGGCCCGCTGCTGACGGCGGTCGGCGCCGATCCGCGGCAGGTGCACAAGGAGCTGGAGCCGATCACGCAGGGGCTGCCCTCGGCGACCGGCGCGACCGTGTCCACTCCGCAGTTCGACCCGCCCGCGGTGAAGTCGCTGACGCACGCCCAGAAACTCGCGACCGAGCTCGGTGACGAGTACGTCTCCACCGAGCACCTGATGGTCGGCCTCGCCGCGGAGGGCGGCCAGGTGGCGGACCTGCTCAAGCGGCACGGCGCCACCCCGGACGCGCTGCGCGAGGCGTTCACCAAGGTGCGCGGCTCGGCCCGCATCACCAGTCCGGACCCCGAGGGCACGTTCAAGGCGCTGGAGAAGTACGGCGTCGACCTGACCGACCGCGCCCGCAAGGGCGAGCTGGACCCGGTGATCGGCCGCGACGCGGAGATCCGCCGCGTGGTCCAGGTGCTGTCCCGGCGCACGAAGAACAACCCGGTGCTGATCGGCGAGCCGGGCGTCGGCAAGACCGCGATCGTCGAGGGGCTGGCCCAGCGGATCGTGGCCGGTGACGTGCCGGAGTCGTTGCGCGGCAAGCGGGTCGTGGCGCTGGACCTGGGTTCGATGGTCGCCGGCGCGAAGTACCGCGGTGAGTTCGAGGAGCGGCTGAAGGCCGTCCTGAAGGAGATCACCGAGTCGGCGGGCCAGGTCATCACGTTCATCGACGAGCTGCACACCATCGTCGGTGCGGGCGCGACCGGTGAGGGTGCGATGGACGCGGGCAACATGATCAAGCCTATGCTCGCCCGCGGTGAGCTGCGCATGGTCGGCGCGACGACGCTCGACGAGTACCGCCAGCACATCGAGAAGGACGCGGCCCTGGAGCGGCGCTTCCAGCAGGTGCTGGTCGGTGAGCCGTCGGTCGAGGACACCATCGGCATCCTGCGTGGCCTCAAGGAGCGCTACGAGGTGCACCACGGTGTCCGCATCACCGACGCCGCGCTGGTGTCGGCCGCGACGCTGTCCGACCGCTACATCACCGCGCGCTTCCTCCCGGACAAGGCGATCGACCTGGTGGACGAGGCCGCCTCCCGGCTGCGCATGGAGATCGACTCGCGCCCCGTCGAGATCGACGAGGTCGAGCGCGCCGTGCGCCGCCTGGAGATCGAGGAGATGGCGCTGTCCAAGGAGGAGGACCCGGCCTCGATCGAGCGGCTGGCCGCCCTGCGCGCCGAGCTGGCGGAGAAGCGCGAGGAGCTGTCCGCGCTGACCGCCCGGTGGCAGAACGAGAAGGGCTCGATCGAAAAGGTCCGCGAGCTGAAGGAGCAGCTGGAGCAGCTGCGTGGCGAGGCCGACCGGGCCGAGCGCGACGCCGACCTGGGCCGCGCCGCCGAGCTGCGCTACGGCAAGATCCCGGCGCTGGAGAAGGAGCTGGAGGCGGCCCAGCGCAACACCGCGACCAGCTCGTCCGGCGCCGACGTCATGCTCAAGGAAGAAGTCGGCGCCGACGACGTGGCCGACGTCGTCTCCGCCTGGACCGGCATCCCGGCCGGCCGCCTGCTCGAAGGCGAGACCGGCAAGCTGCTCCGCATGGAGGAGGAGCTGGGCAAGCGGGTCGTCGGGCAGCGCGAGGCGGTGCAGGCGGTGTCGGACGCGGTGCGGCGCACCCGCGCCGGAGTCGCGGACCCGGACCGGCCGACCGGCTCGTTCCTGTTCCTCGGCCCGACCGGCGTCGGCAAGACCGAGCTGGCCAAGGCGCTGGCGGAGTTCCTGTTCGACGACGAGCGCGCGATGACCCGCATCGACATGAGCGAGTACAGCGAGAAGCACAGCGTCGCGCGGCTGGTCGGCGCTCCCCCGGGGTACGTCGGCTACGACCAGGGCGGCCAGCTGACCGAGGCCGTCCGGCGGCGGCCGTACTCGGTGGTGCTGCTGGACGAGGTCGAGAAGGCGCACCCGGACGTGTTCGACGTGCTGCTGCAGGTGCTCGACGACGGGCGGCTGACCGACGGCCAGGGCCGCACGGTCGACTTCCGCAACACGATCCTGATCCTGACCTCGAACCTGGGTTCGCAGGCGATCGCGGACGCCTCACTGGACGAGCAGCAGCGGCGGGACGCGGTGCTGTCCACGGTGCAGCGGCACTTCAAGCCGGAGTTCCTGAACCGGCTGGACGACATCGTGGTGTTCCACTCGCTCGACACCGAGCAGCTGACGTCCATTGTGGACATCCAGGTGGCGAAGCTGGCCGCCCGGCTGGCCCAGCGCCGCCTGACGCTGGACGTCACCCCCGGCGCCCGCGACTGGCTCGCGCTGAACGGGTTCGACCCGATCTACGGCGCCCGTCCGCTGCGCAGGCTGGTGCAGTCGGCGATCGGCGACCAGCTGGCGAAGAAGCTGCTGGCCGGCGAGGTCCGGGACGGCGACACGGTCCGGGTGGACGTGCCGGACCTGAACGCGGGCGACACGCTCGTGGTCACCCGGGCGGACTAACGGGTTGCGACACGGGCCGCTGACCTTGGTTCAGCGGCCCGGCGCGCTACCCTCACCCTCGTGGGTATTCCGGCGTGGGTCTGGTTCGTCATCGCCGCCGTCGCACTGGTGGCGGGGCTGCTGCTGCTCGCCGTCGACCGGACCAGGGAGGGCTCCCGTAACCGGGAGCGGATGCGCTGGTCCGACCTGCGCGGATGGCAGTTCGTCGAGGAGGACGAGCGGCTCGTCCGGCAGTGGTCCGGCGGGGCGCTCGGGTACTTCCGTGCCGAGACGGCGGTCAACGTCGTCGTCGGCTCCACCTTCACCGCCGACGGCCGCCGCCCGGTGTTCGTGTTCGACATCGAGGCCGACGGCCAGATCCCGGCGGTCGTAGTCGCCGTGCGCTGCAACCGCGTGCACCCGGTGCTCGTCGAGCTGTGGCTGGCCAGCGTGCCGTTCCAGCGCGCGGACATGCCGGAGCTGCTCGGCCCGGTGGGCCAGCGCTACGCGTTCGCCGACGACCCCGAAGGCGCCCGCGCGGTCATCACCCAGGAACTCGTGGACGCCGCCGACGCGCTCGGCGGCGACGTCGGCGTGGCCTGGCTGGAGAACGAGTGGGTGCTCGCGAGCGTCGCGCCGCAGGCCGGGCCGTCCCGGCTGGAGCGGCTGCTCCGCGACCTCGGCGAGATCGCCGACATCGTGGACCCGTTCGACGAGGAGTACCCCGCGGCGGGCCGCCACTGGCAGCCCGGTCAGTCCGAGCAGCCGGGCCTGAGCACGCCGCCGCCGAGCGGGCCCGCCCAGTGAGCACCGCCCTCGTCACCGGCGCGACCGCCGGGATCGGCGCCGCGTTCGCCCGCCGGCTCGCCGAGGAGGGCTACGACCTGGTCCTCGTCGCCCGCAACGCGGAGCGGCTGGAAGCGCTTGCCGGCGAGCTGTCGCGGCGGCACCGGATCAAGGCGGTCGCGTTGCCCGCGGACCTCGCGTCGGCGGAGGGCCGGGCGGCTGTCGAAGCGCGGCTGACCGCGGAGCCGGTCGACATGCTGGTCAACAACGCCGGGTTCGGCCTGGCCGGCGAGTTCTGGACCGCGCCGGTGGACGAGCTGCAGGCGCAGCTGGACGTGAACGTGACCGCCGTGCTGCGGCTGACCCGGGCGGCCCTGCCCGGGATGATCGAGCGCGGCCGCGGCGACATCATCAACGTGTCCAGCGTGGCCGGTTTCTTCTCCGGCCGCGGCTCGACGTACACGGCGAGCAAGAACTGGGTCACCTCGTTCACCGAGGGCATCGCGGCGGCGCTGCCTGCGGGCATTCGGATGACCGCGCTGTGCCCGGGTTTCACCGAGACCGAGTTCCACGAGCGAGCCGGGCTGGAGAAGCCGGGGCCGAAGGCGTTCTGGCTCCAGGCCGACCGGGTGGTCGCCGAGGGCCTGGCCGACCTGCGGCGCGGGAAGGTCATCTCCATCCCGTCGCCGCAGTACAAGGCGATCGTCGCCATCGGCGGCCTGCTGCCCCGTGGCCTGCTGCGCCGGATCTCCAGCCTCGTCGCGGGGCGCGACCGCACCTGACCCGCGGTTCTCGGCGCGCGTAGTCCTCGACCGCCGGGGCGGTCGCGATCGGCACCGCGGGCACCGGGGCCGTGCCGGCGAACTCCGCGCCCGTCGTGCGCCGGGTGCGGTGATCGCGTTCGGCGGGATCCAGGACTGCACCGTCCAGTTCCCCGATGTGCCCCAGGACGCGCTGCGCCGCGTTGCCGTGGACGGCGGGTGCGCGGCCCTGGGGCTCGGTACCTGACCCGCTTCACAGGCTGCGCGCGTTGATGTCGCCGTAGTCCGTGGTCGCGCGGATCGTCAGACCGGCGGTCCCGTCGTTGCGGAGCGAGTTGTGGATCCGGCCGAAGCTGGTGCCCGCGTCCAGTGAAGCGGAAACCCCCGCGGCGGCGCCCACCGACACGTCACCGGCCTCGGCGCGGAGCACGACCTCGCCGCGTTCGGCCTCGGCGATGCGGATGTCGCCCTTGCGGGTGCTGATCCGCGCGGACCCGGTCAGGCGGCCGACCGTGACGTCACCCGCCTGCGTCTCGGCCCGGACGGCCGCCGCCTCGGCGAGTTCGATCGAGCCGTGCGCGCCCTTGACGGTGACCTCGCCGAGCCGCCCGATGCCACGCAGCTCGACACTGGCGCCCGTCGCGTCGACGCTGGATCCCGCGGGCAGCTGGACCGTCACCGCGATGAAACCGGAGCTGCCGAGGATCTGGTTCCCGGCCGGGGCGGCGATCCGCAGCACGCCATCGGTGTAGGCCACAGTGGTCTGCTCGGCGGCCCGCACGTCACGCCTCTTCGCGGCGTCCGCCGGCCGGACCTCGACGGTGGTGTCGGCCCGGTCGGCGGCCACGAAACGGATGCTCCCGGCGGGGACGTCGGCGACGGCGGCGATCGGGGCGGGGGTGTCGAAGTTCTGCATCGTGCTCTCCTGTGCTCGTTGTTCCTGCTGTTGAGGACAACTCTCGCCGGGAGCGCTGACACCGGGCCGTCACCGCGCTGACGCCGCCGCTGACACCTACGCGAACTTCTCCGCCACGGCGCGTATCGAGGCCTCCGACCAGGTGAGCTCACCAGACCGCAGCGCCGCCAGCAGGCAGTCGACCCACTTCAGCTCCGCCTCGCGAACGGCGATCGAGTACTCCTCGTCCAGGAGGAACAGGCGCGGGAGGCCGGGAACCGCCTGGAGTGCCGCGCGGTCGGCCGCCAGCGAGGTGGACAGCTCGGCCGCACGGTCGGACAGCCGGGCAAGCGCCTCCTCCGGAGTCAGGACCATGAGGGTGGCGAGCGCTGCCGGGAACTCCGGGAACTCGCGCGCTGGGCTGCCGAGCATCTCGGCGGTCCAGTCGCGGAGGGCCGCCCGGCCGGCGTCGGTGATCTCGTAGACGGTGCGCTCGGGACGGCGCTCGTCGCGCTCGGTCTCCCGGACGGCGATCAGCTCTGCGCGCAACAGGCGGTCGATGGTCTGATACACGCTGTTGCGCTGCGCAACGTTCGCGATCCGGTCCTTGCCGCGCTCCTTGATCAGCTCCCGCATGCGGTACGGGTGCATGGGCTGCTCGGCCAGCAGGGAGAGCAGCACGAGTGCCAGCACGGACCGCCGATGAATGCTCCTCGCCACGCCCACGACCTTAACCGCCGCCTTGACTTGATAGTCATGAAATGTATAGTCATTTTATGACTATCAACGCACTGGTGATCGGCGGCGGCATCGCCGGTCCGGTCACCGCGATGGCACTGCAGCGGGCCGGCATCGAGGCGACCGTCTACGAGGCGTACAACCGTGGCGCGGACGGCGTCGGAGCGTTCCTGACCCTGGCGGTCAACGGCATCGCGGCGCTCGGCGCCCTCGACCTGCAGGCGGTGGTGCGCGACAAGGGGTTCGCGACCACGAGAATGTCCATCGGCATGGGCGGGAAGAAATCCATGGCCGAGTTCGGCTTCGGCGCGGCGTTGCCCGACGGGACCGGCACGCAGACCATCCGGCGGGCCGATCTCTACGACTCGCTGCGCGACGAGGCGGTGCGGCGCGGCGTGCCGACCGAGTACGGCAAGCGGCTGGTCGCCGCCACCCCGGAGGGCGGCGGCGTGACGGCCACCTTCGCCGACGGCAGCACCGCGCACGCCGACCTGCTGATCGGCGCCGACGGCCTGCGCTCGACCGTACGCACGATCATCGATCCCGGGGCGCCGCCGCCACGGTACGTGCCGTTGCTCAACACCGGGGGCTACGCCAGGGGGCTGCGGCTCGACGTCGAGCCCGGCGAGATGCACATGGTGTTCGGGCGCGGCTGCTTCTACTCCTACATCGTCCACCCCGACGGCGACGTGTGGTGGTTCGCGAACCCGCGCCAGCCTCGGGAGCAGGCACGCGAAGAACTGGCCGCCGTCACCGCGGACGAGTGGCGCGCCCGGCTCCTCGACCTCTTCGCCGAGGAGGACGGTCCCGCCCGCGATCTCGTGACCGCCACCGACGAGATCTTCGCGGGCTGGAACACCTACGACTTCCCGAAGGTGCCGGTCTGGCACCGGAACCGCATGATCATCGTCGGCGACGCGGCGCACGCCACCTCACCTGCTTCCGGCCAGGGCGCGTCGATGGCCATCGAAGACGCGGTCGTGCTGGCGAAGTGCCTGCGCGACGCCGGCGACGTGCACGACGCGTTCACCACGTACGAATCCCTGCGCCGCCACCGGGTGGAACGCGTGGTGGCGCAGGGCAAGCGCAACGGCGACGGCAAGACACTCGGTCCTGTGATGCGGCACCTGCTCCCGCTGCTGTTCAAGCTGCACCGGCCTGGTCCGGAAGCAATGGCCTGGTTGTACGGATACCGCATCGACTGGGACTCGCCGGTCAGCCCATGCTCTTCTGGCCGTCCAGGGACTCGCGGATGATGTCGGCGTGGCCGGAGTGCTGGGCGGTCTCGGCGACGATGTGCATGAGCACGCGCCGGTTCGACCACTCCTTGTCGGTGAACCACGGCGCCTTCGGCAGCTCGTGGCTCGCGCTCAGGTCGACGGTGGCGACCAGCTCGTCGGTGCGGCGCGCGACCGCTTCGTACTCCGCGATCACGCCGGCCAGCGTCTCGTCCGGGAGCAGCTTGAACTCGTCCTCCCGCTGCTTGAAGTCCTCCTCGGTCATCTCCTCGAAGTTCGGCATCGCGGAGGCGCCCTCGACGATGAAGTTCGCCCAGCCCCGCTCGGTCGCGGTCACGTGCTTGATCAGCCCGCCGAGGCACAGCTCGCTCGCCGTGGTGCGCTGCCGGGCCTGGTCGTCGGTCAGGCCGCGGGTGGTGAAGGTCAGGAAGAAGCGATGCTTGGCCAGCATGGCCAGCAGGTCCGCGCGCTCGCCGGTGACGGTCTCGGTGGAGGTCATTTCGGAGTCCCTTCGTCGTCGTTGAGACCAAGGTAGAACCCCTTGCGGCCACTTTTTGACCGCAATTTCGGGAGAATCGGGAACATGGCGAACACGAGCTCGCGAACGCTGCGGTTGCTGTCGCTGCTGCAGACCCACCGGTACTGGCCGGGCAGCGAATTGGCCGAGCGGCTGGGCGTTTCACCGCGCACCCTGCGCCGGGACATCGACCGGCTGCGCGAGCTGGGTTACCCGGTGGAGGCGCAGCGCGGTGTCGACGGCGGCTACCAACTCGCGGCGGGCGCGTCGCTGCCGCCGCTCGTGGTGGACGACGAAGAGGCGGTGGCGCTGACCGTCGGGCTCCAGACGGCCGCGCAGAGTTCGGTCGACGGCATCGCGGAGTCGTCGGTGCGGGTGCTGGCGAAGGTGGTGCAGGTGATGCCGGCCCGGCTGCGCAGGCGGGTGGACGCGCTGCGGGCGATGACCGTGCCCGCCACCTGGCCCGGCGCGTCGGCACCCCGGATCGACCCCGGCCTGCTCACCACGATCGCGCTGGCCTGCCGGGACAGCGAACGCATCCGCTTCGGCTACACCGATGCCGGGGGCCGCGAGTCCGAGCGGGAGGTCGAGCCGCTGCGGCTGGTCCCGCTCGGGCGGCAGTGGTACCTGGTCGCCTACGACCTCACCCGGCACGCGTGGCGCAACTTCCGCATCGACCGGATCACCGATCCACGCGGCACCGGCGCCCGGTTCCGGCCACGCGAACTGCCCACCGCCGACGCCGCCGAGTTCGTCCGCAGCTCGCTCGGCGCGTTGCCGCAGCCGTACGAGGTGGAGGTCCTCGTCGAGGTGCCGGCGGCGGTGGCGCGCGAGCGGATCGGCCGGTGGGGCACGGTCGAGGAGGTCGACGCCGGCCGGTGCCGGGTGCGGATGACGACCGCCTCCCTGGACTGGCCCGCGCTGGCGCTCGGTTCGCTGTGCGCGGAGTTCCGCGTGGTCGGGCCGCCCGAGCTGCGTGATCAGCTGCGCGAGTGGGCAGGCCGGTTCAGCCGGGCCTGATCGCCGCGGCGGGCGTGCAGGAAGACCGTCAGCGTCGCGGCCAGGAACACGACCTGCATGAGCGTGCGCGGGACGATCTGGTCGTCCCACGCGGTGAGCACGCCGCTCTGCACCGCGTACACGTTCGCCGGGAACATCAGCACGAGCATGGCGGTCAGCCCGGCCGCGGCCCACGGGGCGGTGCGCGGCCACAGCACGCCGACGGCGCCGGCGAGTTCCAGGACGCCGGTGACGGTCACCAGCAGGGCGGGCGCGGGCAGCGCGGGCGGGACCATGTCGATGAGCTGCTGCCGCATGCCCACGAAGTGCGAGATGCCGGTCGCGGTGAACATCGCGGCGACGCCGCCGCGCACGGCCATCGGCCACGGTCTGAGCCACCGGACCCCGGCCGCGCCGGCGAGCGCGAGGACCAGCGTGACGACGATCAGGATGATGAGCGGTGCCATGGGGTCTCCTCCACATCTTGTCAGTGACAAGATTGCTCCCGCGCTCGCATCTTGTCAATGGAAAGATATGCTGGTGGCATGGCTGAGCGCTCCTACCACCACGGCGACCTGCGGCGCGCGATCCTCGACGCGGCCGCCGAAACGATCGGCGAGCACGGCGTCGCGGCCCTGAGCCTGCGCGAGGTGGCGCGACGGGCCGGCGTCTCGCACGCGGCGCCGGTGCACCACTTCCGCGACAAGGCGGGCGTGGTGACCGCGCTGGCGACCGAGGGGTACGACCTCCTGGCCGACGCCCTCGTCGCGGCGCGGGACCAGGGACTGGTGGAGATCGGCGTCGCGTACGTGCGGTTCGCGGTGGGGCACCGCGCGCACTTCGACGTGATGTTCCGGCCGGACCTGCACCACGCGGACGACGCGGACCTGCTGGCGGCGCGGCAGCGGGCGTGGGCCGTGATGGCGGACGCGGTGTCGGAGGGGAAGCTGGCGCAGGTCGCGGCGTGGTCGATCGTGCACGGATTCGCGACGCTGTGCCTCAGCGGCGCGATGCCGGCCGAGGTGACCGGTGATTTGGAGGCATCCGCGCGGGCGGTTGCGGAGATGCTGACACCCGGGGGTGCGGGCCGGTGACCCGGAGCCCCCGAGGGCGCCGGGTGCGGGGGCCGCGGCGAACCGTCCGCGCGAGCCGGGAGCCGAATCCCGTGGCCGCAGAGCCGCGCGGGCGGGGCTTCAGTCCGGTAGCCGCGCGCCCTGGCGCTGCAGTTCCTCCCGCACCGCGGCAGTACTCACGGCACCCCGGGCGCTGAGCGCCGCCGCCACCCCGGCGGCGTGGCCGGTCGCGAAGGCGGTCCCCATGGCCCGCAGCGAAGCGCCCGCGCCACGGTCACCGTCCACGGTCCGGCCCGCGCAGAACAGGTTCGGCGTGTTCCGGCTCCACAGCACACCGAGCGGGATGCCGTAGTAGCCGGGCTCGCCGATGAACCGCCACTCCGACGGCACACCCACCCCCGGGTGGTACTCGATCGGCCACGCGCCGATCGCCACCGCGTCGTCCGCGGGGGCAGGCGACAGCACGTCCTTCTCGGTCAACTGGACCCGGCCGACCAGGTGCCGCGACTCGCGCGTGCCCAGTTCCGGGCCGGTGCTGACGATGTAGGCGTCCGCGCAACCCGGCAGCGTCCGGATCACCCGCAGGTACGCCGCGGCCTGCCGTCGCGCGCTGCGTTCGGCGCGGCTCGTGTCCGCCGCGTCGCGCGCGTCGTAGCCCTCGTCCGCCAGGTACGTGATCAGGTCACCGGACACCGGCATCCGTGCGATCAACCCGGATTCCGCCGTCAGACCGGGCAAACCACGGGACTTCGCCGCCCGGACGGCCTCGCGCACCGCTTCCCGCGAGACCTCGGCGTTCGCCGCGATGCCACCGAACCGCACGCCCAGCGTGCCGTTCTGCACCCAGCCGTCGTTGCCGTACCGCACCTCCGCGCCCGCGTGCTGCGCCAGGTCGGCCTCACCGGTGGCGTCCACGAACACGTCCGCGGTGTACTCGTGCACCCCGGCGTGGTCGGTCACCCGCACCGTCCGAACGCGATCGTCCACTCTGGACGCGTCCAGCAGGTGCGAGTGCAGCAGCACGTCCACCCCGGCGGCGTCGCACAGGTCGTCGGCGACCCGTTTCACCGCTTCCGGGTCGAACACCACCGCCACCGCGGTGAAGCGCGTCGGCTCGCTCACGGCGCCCAGCTCGCGCAGCCCGTCGAGCATCTCGCCGGCGACGCCGAACACCACCTGCTCGCGATCCTCCCGCGTGAACAACCCGCAGTACGTCACCACGTTCCGCAGCGTCGCCGCCCCGCCGAGGCACGGCCCGCGCTCGATCAGCAGCGTCCTGGCCCCGGCCCGCCGCGCGCCGACCGCCGCGGCGATCCCGGCCGAACCGCCACCGGCGACGATCACGTCGTAGTTCACACAGCCTCCTTCTCGCGATCCGGCGCCGGCTGCTGTTCGCGGACGCCGAGCATGAGCAGCGCTCCCACGAGCGGGCCTGCGGCCAGCGTGGCGAACGCCGCGAAGAACGAATGGGTCGCCTGGAAGACCGCGCCCAGCACCACCGGCACGACCGTGCTGCCGAGCTGCCAGAACGCGTTGGTCGCACCGGCCGCCGAACCGGCCAGGCCGACCCCCGCGATGCGCGGGATCATCGCGACCATCAGCGGGCTGTAGACGTAGGCCGCGACGCCGAGGAACGGCGCCACCCACAGGAAGCCGGTCAGGCTGTCCCGCGTCCCGAAGACCAGCAGCGCCACCACGAACGCGCCGAGCACGACGACGGTCAGCGCCTTCCGCCTGCCGCCGAGCAGGTCGGACACGAACCCGATGCACGGCTTGGCCGCGATGGCGGCGATCCCGAAGATCGCGACCACCCCGCCTGCCTGCACCCCGGTCAGCCCGCTGCCCTTGACCATCAGCGCGTTGGACCAGGTGATGAACCCGTAGGTACCCCACAGCCCGCCGAACCCGGCCAGCCCGAGCAGCCACAGATCGCGCGAGCGGGCCAGCGGGCGCAGGTCCGGCACCGCGCGTTCGGCCGCATCCTCGGTCCGGGTGCGCACCAGGAGCAGGCACAGGACCGCGATGACCATCGAGGCGCCGCCGAACACGTGGTACGACGTCTGCCACCCGGCGGACTCGAGCAGGCGCGGCACGACCGCGTTGGCGATCACCGTGCCGAGCGAGGTCGCGGTCATGAACACGCCCATCGCGAACCCGCGGTCCTTCGGCGTGAACCACTGCGCGATCAGCTTCACGCCCGCCGAGTAGTCACAGCCGGCGAAGATCCCGACCGCGGCCTGGAACGCGATGCCGACCGGCACCGAGTCGGTCTCGCCGAACAGGATCATGAACCCGCCCGCGAGGAACAGCGACGCGCCCATCACGACCCGCGCGCCCAGCCAGTCGGTGAGGACGCCGCCCGCCGCGTTCGAGATCACGTAGCCGACGTAGTAGCCGGTGGCGAAGACGCCGAGCCCGGCGAGCGAGACCCCCAGGTGCTCGCCCACCGCGACCGACGCCGGTCCCCACGTCGACCGGTCCACCGACGTCATCGTGAACGCGGCCCAGGACAGCACCAGCACCACCCAGCGGTACGGGTCCCGACCGGGAGTTCGACTCATCGTTGAGCGTCCCTTCTCCATTGATGTCCTGCCTGAGAGGCAGGGAGTAGTACACGTGTCTTGACACGTCCCTGTCCAATGCCGGTTAATCAGCCCGGTCATGCCTCGCAGGCAGGGGAGGAGCGCGTGGAGCTGCGTCACCTGCGGTACTTCGTCGCCGTCGCGACCGAGGGCTCGCTCACCCGTGCGGCGGAACGGCTGCACCTCACCCAGCCGTCGCTGAGCCGTCAGATCCGGCAGCTCGAACGGGACATCGGGGCGCCGCTGCTGGAGCGCGGGGCGACGGGCACGACGCTCACGTCGGCCGGCGCCGCGCTGCACGCGCACGCGGTGCTGCTGCTGCGACTGGCGGACGCCACGAGGGAGACGACGCACGCCGCCGCCGGCCGGTCCCGCGAGGTGGTCGGCATCGGCATCCCGCCCGGGCTGTCCGCGGAGTGGCTGCTGGACACGCTGGCCGCGCTCGATGCGGCGGTCCCGCACGCGGCGGTCGCCCTCACCGAGGCGAGCAGCACCGAGCAGCTCCGGATGGTCCGCGAGGGCAGGCTCGACCTGGGCCTGGTGCACGAGCAGCCGGTCGGCAGCCTGCGGGGCGCGCGGCTGTTCGACCAGCCCTTCGGGGTCGCCGTCCGGCCCGGGCACCCGCTGGCCGACGGCCCGGCGTGCCGGCTGCGGGACCTGGACGGGGTGCGGATCCTCGCCCACGGGAGGCAGCAGGTGCCGGTCGCGCACGACCGCCTGGTCGTCGCGGCGCACGACGCGGGTGTGGTGCCGCTGTGGCAGTTCGCGCAGTTCTCCGAGCACGCGCGGGCGTGCGCCGAAGCGACGAAGTCGGACGCCGTGCTGCTGACCGAGCACTCCGCGACGCGCCTGCTGCCGGGCTGGCCGTGGCGGCCGGTGGTGGACCCGGCGCTGGAGCTGGTGACGTGGCTGGTCTGGCCGCCCTCGACGCGCACCGTGGTGGACGAGGTGGCGCGCACGATCAGCGCCCACTGAGGGCGAGCACCGCCGACTGCTCGCCACCAGGTCGAGCGCCTCGTTGATCTCCACGGCCCGCACGTTGGCCGTCGAGGGCGCGGGCCTGTCGTGGTCGTGTGTAAGACTTCCGGGCGTGGCGAACCCCGGGTTGGATCAGGCAGCGAAGTTCGAACTGGCACGTCTCATCACCGAGCTGTCGGTGGTGCACGGCAAGGTGACGCTGGCCTCCGGCAAGGAGGCCGACTACTACATCGACCTGCGGCGGGCCACGCTGCACCACGCGGCGGCCCCCCTCATCGGCCGGCTCATGCGGCAGCTCACGGCGGACTGGGACTACGTGGCGGTGGGCGGCCTCACGCTCGGCGCGGACCCGGTCGCGACCGCGATGCTGCACTCGGCGTCGGCGGACGGGAAGGTCCTCGACGCGTTCGTGGTGCGCAAGGCCACGAAGTCGCACGGCATGCAGCGCCGCATCGAGGGCATCGAGGTCGCCGGGCAGCGGGTGCTCGCCGTGGAGGACACCTCGACCACCGGCGGCAGCGTGCTGACCGCCGTCGAGGCGCTCAGCGAGGCCGGCGCGACCGTGGTCGGCGTGGCGACGGTCGTCGATCGCGGCACCGGCGCGCGTGAGGCCATCGAGAAGGAAGGCCTCACCTACCGGTATCTGCTGGACCTCGACGACTTGGGCCTGTAGCCGATTCACGCCGCCCCCTAGGGGTAAACCCCGAAGTGATCTCCGGAATTCGAGTCGACATTCCTGCCTTGATCAGGAGTAACCTCGATACCAGGGGAATCGCGGGAAGGGGGCGGCGTGACGATCGCGGGAGTTCTGGCCGACATAACGGTCGGATTACACATTCTGGCTCTGCTTTACATCGGCCTCGGCGGGTTTCTCGCATGGCGGTGGCCGCGCAGCATTTTCGTGCACGTGTTCTTCGCCATCTGGGGTGTGGCGGTCAACGTCTTCCCGATCCCCTGCCCGCTGACGGCACTGGAGGACTACTTCCGCGGTCTGCAAGGCCTGGGCCCGCTGCCGGGCGGCTTCAACGCCTACTACATCTACGACACGGTGTTCCCGCGCTCGATGCTGCCGGTGGTCGCCGCGGTCGCGCTGGCGCTGGTGGTCTTCTCCTACGCGGGCGCGTACCTCCGCTGGAAGCACCGCGAGCACCCGTCGCCGCACGCCATGCCGCAGGCCTAGGACACAATCCTCCGTGTGGTCATCCTCCTGATCCTGCTCGGCATCGTGCTCTGCGGCCTGGTCGCGGGGCTGGTCATGCGCCCACGCGCGCGGGCCGCGCAGGACGCCTTCGCCGACGGGGTGCAAGCGCTTGCCGCACGCACCGGGTGGCGGCCCGACCACGCGCCGCTGCCGCCGCTGCAGTCGACGTTCGTGACGCTCAACGACGTGCTTGGGTCGAGCAACCACCACGGCATCGCGGTGAACCTGCAACTGGCCGGGAACTGGCGCGGCGTCCCGGTGCGCGTCCTCCAGTTGCGCTACCGCACCGAGTACGTCTCGACGACGCGCGCCGCCACCATGGTCCTCGTGCCACGGCCGGTGCCCGGGCCGTCGCTGACCGTGCGGCCCGGCGACGCCGCGGCGCACCTCCCGCCGGAGGTCGCGCAGCGGATCACCACCCAGACCCTGTTCTTCACCAGCGAGCACCTCGCGGCCGTGTTCCCCGGCGAGATGACCCAGCAGGACCTCACGACCGCGACCGCGGACCTGCTCGCCGACCTGTCCGGGGCCCGCCGATGAGCGAAGAGACCGGCCCGACCGAGTGGACCGCACGCGAACCGGTCGGCGTCGGCCCGTGGGAGGGCGAGTGGCCCACCGGTGCGCACTACGACCCGGAGCTGCTGTCCGAGGGCGACCGCCGCAACGTCGTGGACGCCTACCGGTACTGGCGGCGCGAGGCGATCGTCGCCGACATCGACCGGCGACGGCACCCGTTCCACGTCGCGATCGAGAACTTCCAGCACGACCACAACATCGGCACGGTGGTGCGCACCGCGAACGCCTTCGCCGCGGCCGCCGTGCACATCGTCGGGCGGCGGCGCTGGAACCGGCGCGGCGCGATGGTCACCGACCGGTACCAGCACCTCGAGCACCACCCGGACGTGCCGTCCCTGCTGACCTACGCGCGCGACCGCGGCCTGGCGATCGTCGCCGTGGACAACACCCCTGGGTCGCAGCGCGTGGAAACCGCCGAGCTGCCACGGGAATGCGTACTGCTGTTCGGCCAGGAAGGCCCCGGCCTGTCCGCCGAGGCGCACGACGCGGCGGCGATGGTCGTGTCGATCGCGCAGTTCGGGTCGACCCGCTCGATCAACGCCGGGGTCGCCGCCGGCATCGTGATGCACGCCTGGATCAGGCAGCACGCGGACCTGTCGGCGGCCTGGTAGGCGTCACCTCGACCGGGATCCCGTTCAGCACAGCGGTTCCGGACAGCGCGTCCAGCAGGGTCTCGTCGGCCACCAGGTTGCTGTTCACGCCCGCGTGCGCCGCGGCGACCGCGGTCTGCGTGCCCGGCCCGCCGTGGCCCCAGCCGTGCGGGATGCTGACCACGCCGGGCCGGATCTCCTCGGTGATCTCGACCGGCACCTCGATCTTGCCTGCCTTGGAGCTGACCAGCGCCGGTTCCCCGTCGGCCAGTCCGAGCCGCTCCGCGTCGGCCGGGTGGACCTGCACGGTGCACCGGTTCTTGCCGCGCACCAACGGTTCCAGGTTGTGCATCCACGAGTTGTTCGACGACAGCTGCCGTCGCCCGATGAGCACCAGCTCGCCGTCCGGCACGTGCGCGAGTTCCGCGGCAAGGCGCGGCACGTCGGCGGTGATGGCCTCCGGCGCCAGCTCGACCTTCCCGCTCGCGGTCGACAGGATCTCCGGCAGGCGTGGGCGAAGCGGCCCGAGGTCCACGCCGTGCGGGGCGGCTTCGAGGTCCGCCAGGGTCAGGTCGTACGGCCCGGCGCGCAGCATCAGGTCGATCAGCCGCGCCGGCCCGCGCCGGTCCCCCGCGACGGCCGGGTCGAGCCCGGCGCGCTGCGCGATCTGGCCCGCCACGAACGCGTCCAGCGCTTCGATGTCCGGATCCGGGCCCTGCCCGGTGACGATGCTGGTGAGCCGCAGCATGGTCGCCCACTCCGGCGGCAGGTCGCTCGTCAGCGCGGCCGGAGTCCAGTTCGCCACGTTGCGCACGGCCAGCTGGTACAGCGCGACGTCGTAGTGCTCCCGTTCCAGCGGGGTGGGGCCGGGCAGGATCACGTCGGCGTGCCGGGTCGTCTCGTTGCGGTAGATGTCCAGCGACACCATGAAGTCCAGCCGCGCCAGGGCTTCCGCGAGCCGTCCGGCGTTCGGGGTGCTCAGGCACGGGTTGCCGCTGACCGTGATCAGCGCGCGGACCTGGCCGTCGCCTGGCGTGAGGATCTCGTCGGCCAGCGTCGCGACCGGCACCTCGCCCAGCACCTCCGGCAGCCCCCGCACCCGGGTCCGCCAGCGGCCGTGCCGGAACGGCCTGCGCTTGCCGGGCGCGCTGTTCGCTTGTCCCGCAGCGGCGAGCGGGAACATCACGCCGCCGGGGCGGTCCAGGTTGCCGGTGAGGACGTTGAGCACGTCGACCAGCCAGCTGGCGAGGGTGCCGAACGCCTGCGTGGTGGTGCCGATCCGGCCGTAGACCGCGGCGGACTCGGCGGCGGCGAGCTCACGGGCCATCCGGCGGATTTCGCCGGCCGGGATGCCGGTGACCGGCGCGACCGCTTCGGGGGTGAAGTCACGGGCCAGTTCGCCGACGTCCGCGACGCCCGTGACGTGCCCGGCGAGGTGGCCCAGGTCGGTCAGGTTCTCCGCGAACAGGACGTTGACCAGCGCGAACAGCAGGAGCGCGTCGGTGCCCGGGCGAATCGTGTGGTGCTCGTCGGCGACCTGCGCGGTGCGGGTCCGGCGCGGGTCGACCACGACCACCTTGCCGCCGCGCTCGCGGATCGCCCTGAGCCTGCCGCGCATGTCCGGCGCGGTCATCAGGCTGCCGTTGGAGACCAGCGGGTTCGCGCCGAGCACCAGCAGGTGCTGGGTGCGGTCGACGTCCGGCACCGGGATCGTCATGCCGTCGCCGAACAGGTAGCCGCTGGAGTAGTGCTTGGGCAGCTGGTCGACGCTGCCCGCGGTGTAGAAGTTCTTGGTGCCCAGCGCCTTGAAGAAGACGCGGCCGTAGAGCGAAGTCGACAGGTTGTGCACGCTCGGGTTGCCCGCGTACACGGCGACGGCGTCGCGGCCGTGCGCCTCCATGATCGGCAGCAGGCGGGTGTTGATCTCGGCGAACGCCTCGTCCCAGGAAACCGGGACGTGCTTGCCGTCGCGCTTGACGAGCGGGGTGCGCAGGCGGTCGGGGTCGTGGTGCAGCGCGCCCAGCGACGCGCCCTTGGGGCAGATGAAGCCGCGGGAGAAGACGTCCTCGGCGTCCCCGCGCACCTCGGTGACCTGGCTGCCGTCGAAGGTGACCGTCAGGCCGCAGGTGGCCTCGCAGAGCGGACATGTGACATGCGCCGTTGTCATCCCCTGATCGTCGACGGAACCCAGCGATATGTCGAGGGCCAATCCATGATGGGTTCATGCACAGCGACTGGGCCGCCGCCGCGGAACGGGCGATCGTCACCCGGCACCTGCGCCGGGTCTGGGGACTGCCGGGCACGCTGCTCGCCCGGAGCGGCTGGCCTGCGGCCCCCGGTCAACGGCTGCACGTGCACTGGAACTACTGGTGGCAGGCTCACCTGCTGGACTGCCTGACCGACGCGCAACTGCGGGACCCGACGCCGGCCAGGGCGGCGGCGATCGACCGGTTCGTGTCGTCGATGCGGCTGCGGAACCGGGGCAGCTGGCGCAACGACTACTACGACGACCTGGCGTGGCTGGGGCTCGCGCTGCAGCGCACCGGCCGGGACGTGGGCTTCTTCCTCGGCGAGCTGCGGTCCGGCTGGACGACGGAGGGCGGCGGCGGCATCTGGTGGCGGCGCGGCGACCGGTTCAAGAACGCGCCGTCGAACGGCCCGGCGGCGATCCTGTTCGCCCGGGCCGGTGACGTGGAGCGGGCGCGGGAACTGCTGGACTGGATGGAGAAGACGCTCGTCGACCCCGACACCGGGCTGGTGTGGGACGGGCTGCGGGTGGACAGCGGCGACCTGGTGCAGGAGATTTACACGTACTGCCAAGGGGTTTTCCTCGGCGCGTGCCTGGAAATGTCCGAACTGGACCAGGCGGCGCGCACGATCCGGGCGGTGGCCGCGAACTGCGCGCCGGGCGGCGTGCTGCGCGGCCAGGGCGGCGGCGACGGCGGGCTGTTCGCGGGAATCCTGGCGCGGTACCTGGCGCTGGCCGTGCACCGGTTACCGCCGGGCCCGGAGCCGGACGCGGCGCGCGACCTGGTGCTCGCCTCAGCGGAGGCGGCGTGGACCGGAGCCGCCGACGCCGACGGCGGCCCGCTGTTCAGTCCGGAGTGGAGCGAGCCGGCCCCCACCCCGCCCCTGCCGAAGGACCACCCCGCGCGGGACCTCTCGGTGCAGCTGGGCGCCTGGATGCTCCTGGAGGCAGCAGCGACGCTCTAACCGCGGAACTCGCCTCCGCAAACGCAGAACTCGCTTCGGCGAACGCAGAACTCGCGCCCAGGAACGTGGGACTCGCGGCCGCGAATGCAGAACTCGCGCGAGTCCCACGCTCCGCCGCGCGAGTTCTGCGCTCCGCCGCGCGAGTTCTGCGCTGGGGTGCGTGAGTTCTGCGGAACTGCCGGTGTGGTCGCGCTAGTGGCCGCAACCGCAGGAGGCGCGGTGCATCAGGCGCGGCGGCAGGCGGACCGTCTCGTGTGGCCGGTCCGGGTCCTTGATCCGGGCCAGCAGCAACCGCACCGCACGGCGGCCGATCTCCTCGATCGGCTGCGCCATCGTGGTCAGCGGCGGCTCCACCAAGTCCGACCACTCGACGTCGTCGAAGCCGGCCAGCGCCAGGTCCGCACCTGCCCGCAACCCCTGGCGGCGGACCTCGTGCAGCACCCCGACCATCATCGAGTCGTTGGCCACCACCAGCGCGGTCGGCCGGTCCGGCAACGCGAGCAGTTTCGCGGTCGCCGCCGCGCCGCCCTCGCGCGAGGAGTGCCCGGACACCACCAGCTCCGGGTTCCACGACAACCCGCCGCGCCCGAGGCCCAGCCGGTATCCGAGCGTCCGCTCCTCGGAGGTGGTCAGCCCGGGCATTCCGCTGACGAACCCGATCCGCCGGTGCCCCAGCGCGGCCAGGTGCTCGGTCAGCGCGGACGTGGACTGGATGTTCTCCGACCCGACCTGGTCCACGTCGGTCCGCATGGTCAGCCGGTCGATCAGCACGGTCGGCAGCCCGAGCGACACCAGCTCGCTGATCACGCGGCCGTCGCCTGCGGCGGGGGTCAGCAGCATGCCCTCGACCCGCCGGGACCGCAGCGTCCGGACCGTCTCCTGCTCGGTCTTCACGGTGTCGTGGGTGTCGGCGAGCAGCACCGTGTACCCGGCCGCGGCGGCCTCGCGTTCGATCGCCTGCATCAGCGCCGCGAAGTACGGGTTGGCCAGCAGCGAGATCGCGACGCCGATCTGCCGCGTGCCGCCGGTGACCAGCGAACGGGCGATCGCGTCGCCGGTGTAGCCGGTCTCCTCGATGGCGCGCAGGACCGCGGCCTTGGTTTCCGGGGCCACCGCGCGGGTCCCGTTCACCACGTGTGAGACGGTGGTGATCGAGACGCCCGCCAGATCGGCGACGTCCTTCTGGGTGGGCCTGGACGGCATCAGATTTCTCCAACGAGCACGAGCGATCCGCAAGCGTTTGCGCAAACGCTTGCCGGAGTAGTGTAAGCCCTCCTACCGTCCCCGTCGGCAAACGATCAGCCTCGATGGGGAGGGCAGCGTGAGACAGCGGAGTCTCCTGTGCCTCGTCACGGCCGGCTTGCTGGCCGTCAGCGGGTGCACCGTCGAACGCCACTGGGGCGGGAGTTCCGCTCCGGCGGGCAGCGGCCAGGCCAAGGTCGGCCTGGTGACGAAGACCGAAACGAACCCGTACTTCGTGGAGCTGCGCAACGCGGCGAGCGCCGCCGCGCAGGCCCAGGGCGCCGAGTTCATGGCGCTGGCCGGGCAGTTCGACGGCGACAACGACGGCCAGGTCCGGGCCATCGAGAACATGGTCCAGCAGGGCGTCACGACCATCCTGATCACCCCGAACTCCTCGACCGGCGTGCTCGCCGCCATCGCGCGGGCCCGGCAGGCCGGGGTCATGGTGATCGCGCTGGACACCGCGACGGACCCGGCCGACGCGGTCGACGCCACGTACGCGACGGACAACGTCGCGGCCGGGCGGCAGCAGGGCGCCTACGTCAAGGCCGCGCTCGGCGGCGCCGCCCCGAAGGTGATCATGATCGACGGCACCGCGGGCAGCACCGTGGACACCTACCGGCACAACGGTTTCCTGGAGGGCATCGGCCTGCGAGACGGCGACCCGGCGATCGTCGGCAGGGACAACGCCAACGGCGACCAGTCCATCGCGCAGCAGAAGATGGAGAACCTGCTCCAGCGCAGCACCGACCTCAACGCCGTCTACACGATGAACGAGCCGACCGCGCGCGGCGCGTACGCCGCGCTGCAGGCCCGCGGCCTGCGGATCCTGATGGGCTCGATCGACGGCGGCTGCCAGGGCGTGCAGAACGTGCGCGACGGCCAGTACGCCGCGACGGTCATGCAGTTCCCGCGCAAGATGGCCGAAGAAGGCGTCGCCGCGGCCGTGCGGTACGCGAAGACCGGCCAGAAGCCGAGCGGGTTCATCGACACCGGCTCCGTCGTGATCACCGACCGCCCGATGCCGGGCGTGCCCAGCCAGGACACCACGTGGGGCCTGCAGAACTGCTGGGGGACGAAATGACGGCGTCCACTGTGGAGCGGCGCGAGTCGCTCGGTGAGTTCTTCCTGCGCGCCCCGGCGATCGGGCCCGCGCTCGCGCTGGTGGTCGCTGTCGTCGTGTTCTCGTTGTCCACCAGCACGTTCCTGGAGCTGGACAACCTGTCGCTGGTGGTCGAGCAGTCGCTGGTGGTCGGCACGCTCGCGCTCGGCCAGACGCTGATCATCCTCACCGCGGGCATCGACCTGTCGAACGCGGCCGCGATGGTGCTGGCGACACTGCTGATGGCGAAGCTGCTGGTCGGCGGGGTGCCCGGCGGGCTGGCGCTCATCCTCGGCGTGCTGGTCACGGCCGTGCTCGGCCTGGTCACCGGTTCGCTGGTCACCCGGGTCAAGCTGCCGCCGTTCATCGTCACGCTCGGCTTGTTCACCATGCTCACCGCGGCCGCCAAGCTGGTCGCCGACGGGCAGGCGGTGCCGATCGCGCCCGACTCGCTGCTCGCCTGGCTCGGCACCCGCCGCTACCTGTTCGGCGGCATCCCGGTCACCTACGGCATGACGCTCGCGCTGGTCATGTACCTCGTGCTCTGGTACGCGCTGACCAGGACGGCGTGGGGCAAGCACGTCTACGCCGTCGGCAACGCGCCGGAAGCCGCGCGGCTGAGCGGCATCAAGGTCAACCGGACGATCGTGTCGGTGTACCTGGTCGCCGGGCTGATCTTCGGCATCGCCGCGTGGCAGGCGCTGGGCCGGGTGCCCAACGCCGACCCGAACGCCTACCAGCTCGGCAACCTCGACTCGATCACCGCGGTCGTGCTCGGCGGCACCAGCCTGTTCGGCGGACGCGGATCGGTGTTCGGGACGATGATGGGTGCGTTGATCGTGACGGTGCTGCGCTCCGGGCTGACCCAGCTCGGCGTCGACTCGCTCTACCAGGACGTCGCCACCGGTGCGCTGGTGATCGCCGCGGTGGCCGTGGACCGGCTGGCCAGGAGGCAGAAATGACCCCGACACTCTCGGCGCGCGGCCTGGTGAAGCGCTTCGGCCGGGTGACCGCGATCGACGGCGCGGACTTCGACCTCGAACCGGGCGAGGTGCTCGCCGTGGTCGGCGACAACGGCGCGGGCAAGTCAAGCCTGATCAAGGCCCTGTCCGGGGCGCTGGTGCCGGACGCGGGCGAGATCTTCGTCGATGGCGAGCCGGTGCACTTCCGGACGCCGCTGGACGCCCGGCGCTGCGGCATCGAGACCGTCTACCAGGACCTGGCGCTCGCGCCGGCGCAGGACATCGCGACCAACATGTTCCTGGGCCGGGAGATCCGCCGCCGTGGCCCGCTCGGGCTGGTCCGCAAGCTGGACACGGCGAAGATGCGCGCCGAGGCCCAGCGGGTGCTCGACGAGCTGGACATCAAGATCAAGTCGATCACGCAGCCCGTCGAGACGCTCTCCGGCGGCCAGCGGCAGGGCGTCGCGGTCGCGCGGGCCGCGGCGTTCGGGACCAAGGCCGTGATCATGGACGAGCCGACCGCCGCGCTCGGGGTCGCCGAGTCGGCGAAGGTGCTGGAGCTGATCGACCGGATCCGGCAGCGCGGCCTGCCGGTCGTGCTGATCAGCCACAACATGCCGCACGTGTTCGAGATCGCGGACCGCATCCACGTGCACCGGCTGGGCAAGCGCGTCGGCGTGGTCTCGCCGAAGACGACCAGCATGAACCAGGTCGTCGGACTGATCACCGGCGCGCTGCGCGCCGGGGCGGACGGCCAGGTCGAGGAGGTCGAGTCGGCGGTGCGGACGGGGTTGTCGGCGTGACCGTCCTGCTCGCGGGGCTGTGCACGGTCGATCTCGTGCAGCGGGTGGCGGAGTTGCCGTCCCCCGGCGAGAAGGTGCAGTCGCTCGGTGTCGAGGTGGCCGCGGGCGGGCCGGCGACCAACGCCGCCGTCACGGTCGCCGCCCTCGGCGAGGAGGCCGTGCTGGTCACGGCGCTGGGCAGACACCCACTCGCCGGGCTGGCCCGCGCCGACCTGGCCGGGCACGGCGTGCGGATCGTGGACATCGCCCCCGAGCAGGACGAACCCCCTGCGGTCAGCGCCGTCGCGGTGCGTGACCGCGACGGCGAACGGACCGTCGTCTCGCGCAACGCGGGGTCGAACCCGGGCGCCATGCCGTCCGAACTGCCGGACGGCGTCCGAGCCGTGCTCGTCGACGGGCACCTGCCCCGGCTGGCGCTGGGCGTGGCGCGCTGGGCGCGGGAGCGCGGCGTTCCGGTCGTGCTGGACGCGGGCAGCTGGAAGCCCGTGCTGGACGACCTGCTGCCGCTGGTCGACATCGCGGCCTGTTCGGCGCGGTTCCGCGTGCCGGGGCCCAGCCTGCGGGAGCGCGGGGTGCCCACGGTGGTCGTGACGAACGGCCCCCGCCCGGTGCGCTGGGAAACGAGCGACGATGCTGGTGAGATCGAGGTGCCGCGGGTGCCCGCGGTGGACACACTGGGCGCGGGGGACGTCTGGCACGGCGCATTGGTGTACGGCGTCGGGAGGTTCGGGCTGCCGGAACTGATCCGGTTCGCCAACGAGGTGGCCGCGGAGAAGGTGCGGCACGCGGGGCCACGGACGTGGGTCCCGGAGGTAGGGAAGTTGGGAGTGCGATGACGAGTCCGACGTTCGACGAGCTGCTGACCAGGGCGGAGGGCCTGGTGACGCGCGGGAGGCGGTCCATCCTGGGGATCGTGGGCGCGCCCGCGGCAGGCAAGACCACCCTGGCGCGCGGGCTGGCCGACGCGCTCGGCAACCGCGCGGTCGTGGTCGGGATGGACGGGTTCCACCTGGCGCAGGTTGAGCTGCAGCGACTGGGCCGGACCGACCGCAAGGGCGCGCCGGACACCTTCGACGCCTTCGGGTATGTGAGCCTGCTGCGCCGCATCAAGGAGACCAAGGAGACGGTGTACGCGCCGCTGTTCCGGCGCGAGATCGAGGAGCCGATCGCGGGCGCGGTGTGCGTGCCGCCGGAGGTGCCGCTGGTCATCACCGAGGGCAACTACCTGCTGGTCGACGAGGAGCCGTGGAGCGACGTGCCCGGGCTGCTCGAGGAGGTCTGGTTCCTCAAGCCCGACGAGCAGGAGCGGATCGAGCGGCTGGTCAACCGGCACCGCCGCTACGGCCGCACGCTGGTCGAGGCGAAGGGCCGGGCGCTGGGCAGCGACCAGCGCAACGCGGACCTGATCGAGACCACCGCGAGCCGGGCCGACCTGGTGCTGGAGAACCTGCCGCTGCAGAACTTCGTGATATGAGCGGGGTCCTCGTCGTCACCGGCGGCAGCCGGGGAATCGGCGCGGCGGTCGCGACGCTGGGCGCCGCGCGCGGGTACGACGTGGTGATCAACTACGCGAGCGATCCGGCGGCGGCCGAGGAGGTCGCCGCCCTGGTTCGCGCCACGGGCCGGAAGGCGCTGGCCGTCCGCGGCGATGTGGCGTCCGAGGAGGACGTGATCGCGTTGTTCGACGCGGCGGCCGGGCTGGGGCCGGTCACCGCGGTGGTGAACAACGCGGCCATCACCGGCAACACGCCGGGGCGGCTGGACTCGCAGGACGTGGCGACCGTGCGCCGCGTGCTGGACGTCAACGTGACGGGCGTGTTCCTGTGCTGCCGGGAGGCAGTGCGGCGGATGTCCACTCGGTACGGCGGAGCCGGTGGCGCCGTAGTGAACATTTCGTCCACAGCCGCGCGCACCGGTTCGCCCGGCGAGTGGACGCACTACGCCGCGACGAAGGCGGCGGTCGAGACGCTGACCTGGGGCCTGGCGCAGGAGGTGGCCGGCGAGGGGGTGCGGGTCAACGCCGTGGCGCCCGGTCTGGTGGACACCGGCCTGCACGCGGCGGCCGGGCTGCCCGATCGGGTGGAACGGCTGGCGCCGACGATCCCGCTCGCGCGCCCCGGGCGGCCGGAGGAGATCGCCGAAGCGGTCCTGTGGATGCTGTCGCCCGCCGCGTCCTACGCCGTGGGCGCGATCCTGCCGGTCGGCGGCGGTCGCTGACGCCGTCCACAGCCTGTGGATGAAACTTCGAGTTGTCCACAGGTACACCCGTGGAAACCGGGAACCCGAACGGGACGTTGTCATTCCGGAGGGGGCTCGATCGGGTGAGAAGGGACTGCATGTCGAAGCTGACCGGAGTGCACCACTTGGCGCTCACGGTGACCGACGTCGACCGGAGTGTGCCCTGGTACGAGCGCGTGCTCGACCTGCGGGAGACCGGGCGGCGGGAGGATCCGGAGAGCGGCCTGCGGAAGGTGCTGCTCCAGGCCCCCGGCGACGCGTTCTCGGTGGTCCTGCTGCAGCACCCGGACACCGAGCGCGGCCCGTTCGACGAGCGCCGGACCGGGCTGGACCACGTCGCGTTCACCGTGCCCACCTTCGCCGAGCTGAAGCAGTGGGAGCAGCGGCTCGCCGACTACGGGGTCGAGTACAGCCCGGCCAAGGAGTCGCGCACGCTGCCCGGCTCCGCGGTCGTCGTGTTCCGCGACCCGGACGGCATCCAGCTGGAGGTCTGGGCCGGCATCGACTCCTGAGACCCGGCGCTGTTGATCTGCGCGGTCGACCGCGAGAACCTGGTTCCACCACCCGACCGCGGTGGAAGCGCCTGCCCCCGGAGGACCGATGACGGACCGGATCTTCGACGCACTCGCCGACGCCGGCGCGGACCCGGACGCCGTCGGCTGGCTGGCCGGTGGCCGCGAGATCGGGTTCGCCGAGATGGACCGGCTGTCCGACCGGTTCGCGGCCGGCCTGCTGCGGCACGGGATCCGGCACGGCGACCGGATCGCCGTCCTCGGCCCCACCACGCCGGAATGGCTCGTGGTGTACTTCGCCGCGGCCAAGATCGGCGCGGTCGTGGTGGGTCTGAGCGTGCGCTACCGGGAGAACGAACTCGCCCACATGCTGCGTGATTCCGGAGCGCGCCTGGCGGTCACCGTGCCGTCGCACGACGGGGTCGACTTCCCCGCGCTGCTCGCCGGACTCGTGGAAACCGTGGTGACGTTCGGCGGCGACGGCCTGACCTTCGACGACCTCCTGGTCGACGGGCCGACGGCGGAGGCCAAGTCAGCGGTCACCCCGGACGACCCGGTGATGATCATCTACACCTCGGGCACCACCGGCACACCCAAGGGCGCCGTCCTCACCCACCGCGGCCAGCTCGCGGCGGCTCGCTCGCAGGCCAGGCACATGCGCATGACCGAGCACGACGTCCTGCCGGTCGCCGTGCCGCTCAACCACGTCAGCGGGATCACCTGTTGCGTCCTGAGCGCGCTCGTCACCCGGGCGCGCGCGGTCCTGCTGCCCGCCTTCGACCCGCGCGAGATCGCCGGCCTCTTCGCCACCGCGGGCCTCACCCTGTGGGTTGGGGTGCCCACCATGCACACGCTGCTGCTCAACCGTCCGGAGCTGGACGCGGTGGACACCTCGGCGGTGCGGCTGGTCGTCACCGGCGGCGCGAACGCCGAGCCCGCCCTGCTGGAGCGCCTGCACGCCCGGTTCCCGGTCGCCAGGGTGATGAACCTCTACGGGCTGAGCGAGACCGCGGGCGCCGTGTTGATGACGGCATGGGACGACGACTTCGACACGACCGCGACCACGGTCGGGCACCCGCTGCCGGACGTCGAGATCAGGGTCGCCGGCCCGGCCGGAGCGGACCTGCCGGCGGGTGAGACCGGGGAGCTGCTGGTCCGGTCGCCGTCGCTGATGGCCGGCTACCACGGCCGCCCGCGGGAGACGGCCGAGGCCTTCGCCGGCGGTTGGCTGCGCACCGGCGACCTCGCGACCGTGACGGACACCGGCGCGGTACGGCTGCGTGGGCGGGCCAAGGAGATGTTCGTGCAGGGCGGGTTCAACGTGTACCCGGTGGAGGTCGAAAACGTGCTCACCGCGCACCCGGACGTCGTGCTGGCCGCCGGGATCGGGGTGCCCGACCCGGTGCTCGGCGAGATCGGCCGCTACTACGTGGTGCTCGCGCCAGGGGCCACCGCGACCGCCGAGGACCTGAAGTCGTTCTGCGCCGGGAAGATCGCCGACTACAAGGTGCCGAAGGAGATCGTCGTGCGGGACAGCCTGCCGCTCACCCCCGCGGGGAAGATCCAGAAGAGCCGCCTGCGCGACTAGCGCACGCCTCGGGGCTCACGGGCCGCGGTGGGAAGGCGCCGCGGGCCTTGGCCAGGTCGATCTGCTCCTGGCCGCGCTCGGTCATCAGGCCCCGCTCGATCATCCGCGTGGCGCGCTCCTGGTTCACCCGGCTCCAGTTGCTGCCCGGCCGCCGCGGGGTGAAGCGCAGCCGGAAGCTGGTCGCGTCGTGCTTGCGGGCGTGGCTGTCGATCCAGCCGAAGCACAGCGCCTGTTCGATCGCCTCGCCGTAGCCGACGCTCGGCACCGGGCTGTCCTTGTGCTGGATGACCAGCCAGATCTCCCGCTCGGTGCCGCTGTGCGCGGCCAGCCAGTCCCGCCACTCCGCCGCGGTGCGCGCGCTATGCGTGGTCATCGCAGCATGTCCAGGTAGTGCTGGTTGAACATCACGCCGAGCACGTTGCCGAACGGGTCCACCACGGACGCCGTGACGAACCCTGGCCCGCGTTCGATGGGCTTCTCGTGCTCGGTGGCGCCGAGGTCGAGCAGCCGCCGGAAGGCGGCCTGGACGTCGTCCACGTGCCAGTAGACGATCGCGCCGTTCGGGCCCGGCTTCTCCGGCGCGTAGCGGCTGTCCTTGAGGCCGAGTTCGTGCTGGTGGTCGCCGATGCGGAATTCGAGGTAGGCCGGCGGGCCGTCCAGCGGGCGGCGGAAGTACGGCTCGGCGCCGAGCACTTCGCTGTACCAGCGGCCGGCGGCCTCGACGTCGTCGGCGTAGTAGGTGACTGTGGTGAGTCCTCGCAACATTTTCGGGTCCTTTCTCCGGTGACAGGACCCAGGCTCGCGCCTAAAGTGCTCACCAATTGAGCACTTTCTCCGGAGGAATTCGTGCGAGCCGACCGGTTGATCTCCGCGGTGCTGCTGATGCAGGCCCGCGGCCGGGTCACAGCCGCCGAGCTGGCCGCCGAACTGGAAGTGTCGGTGGCGACCGTGCGCCGTGATCTGGAGGCGTTGTCCACAGCCGGGATCCCGGTTTATCCACAACCCGGCCGCGGCGGCGGGTGGTCGCTCGTCGGTGGGGCGCGGACGGACCTGAGCGGGTTGTCGGCGGCTGAGGCGCGGGCATTGTTCCTGCTCGCCGGGCCGGTGGCGGAGTCGGACGAGGCGAAGGCGGCGTTGCGCAAGCTGGTGCGGGCGCTGCCGGGACCGTTCCGCGCGGACGCGGAGGCCGCGGCGAGCGCGACGATGATCGACCCGGCCCGCTGGGGCGAGCGCGACAAGACCCGCCCGGAGCTGGTGGACCGCCTGCAGGCGGCAGTGATCGGGCGGCGGAAGGTGCGGCTGGCGTACGCGAACTCGAAGCGGGAGCGCTCGGAGCGGCTGGTCGACCCGTGGGGCCTGGTCGACAAGGACGACGTCTGGTACCTGGTGGCCGGCACCGAGCGGGGCAGGCGGACCTTCCGCGTGGACCGGATCCTGGCGGCCGAGGCGACGGACGAACCGGCCGGGCGGCCGGACGACTTCACGCTGGCGCAGGCGTGGGACGAGGTGGTGGCCGAGGTGGAGCGGCGCCGGTCCCGCACGTGGGCGACGGTGCTCGTGGAGTCGCGGTTCGCGGATGTGCTGCGGGACCAGTTCGGGCGCCACAGCGAGGTCGTCGCGGAGGAGGACGGTCGCAGCCGGGTCCGCCTGGCCGCGCCGACGCCGCTGGACATCGCCCGGCACCTGGCCGGGTGGGGCGCGCTGGTCGAGGTGCTGGACCCCGAACCGGTCCGCGCGGAACTGGCGCGGATCGGTGCCGAACTGACGGTGCGGTACGCCTAGGTCCGGCCCGTCCTGGGAAACGTCCTAGGCCGCCGCGGGGTACTCGTTGTCCGGCTCCTCCTCGACCGGGCGGCGCATCTCCTGCCGGTACCGCACGAAGCCGTAACCCGTGCCGACCACGAAGAACGCGACCGACAGCCACACCAGCACGGTCTTGACCCACGGGATCGCGTCCAGCAGGCCGGCGCCGTAGTAGCCGATCAGCACCAGCGTCGGCACCCAGAACACGCCGCCGATCGTGGTGGCGAGCATGAACCGCCGCGAGTCCATCCGCGCGGCGCCCGCGATGAGCGGCGCCAGCGTGCGGATCCACGGGATCCACCTGGCCGCCACGATCGCGAAGAAGCCCTTGCGGTCGAGGAATTCCCGCGCCCGTTCGAGGTTGTGCCGGTTCAGCACCTTGCCCCCGCGCCGGGCGATGAACCGGACCCCGGTCTGCTGGCCGATGTAGTAGCCGACCTGGTTGCCGATCACCGCGACGACGAGCGCGGCCCCGGACAGCAGCCAGGCGCTCGCGTGCGCCCCGTGCGAGGCGAGCACCACGCCGGCCGCGAACAGCAGCGAGTCCCCCGGCAGGAACAGCCCGATGATGAGCGCGCACTCGATGAACACGAAGCTGAGCACGATGACCCAGACCAGCAGCGGGCCGGCGGTGTTCAACCAGCCAACGCCGACGGCTTCGGACGCGGCGAAGTCGAAAGTCACCCGGAAAGCGTACGTGCCGTACGCAACCAACAGTCAGCCGATCGGCGGAAAACAGATGATCGTTACGGAACGCGGTCGCACACCGAACAGCGTGTGCGACCGCGCATCCGCTCACATTTGCGGCAGCGACTCGCCCTGAACAGCCTCGATGTCGAGTTCGATCTTGATGTTCGACCCGATCGCGGCGACCCCGGCGCGCACCATCGCGTTGTAATTGATCGCGAAATCGTTCCGGTGCAGTTGCGTTTCCGCGTGGAACGCGACCCGCACCCCGCCCCACGGGTCGGGCCCGTACCCGCCGTAGGTCAGGTCCAGCTCGATCGGCTTGCGCTCGCCGTGCAGCGTCAGCTCCCCGGCCAGCGTCCAGGTGTCGGCGCCGCGCTGCCGCATCCCGGTGCTGACGAACCCGATCACCGGGTAGGACTCGACGTCCAGGAACTCCGGCGACCGCAGGTGGTCGTCGCGCATCTTGATGCCGGTGTCGATGCTCGCGGCCTTGATCTCCGCCTCGACCCGCGACTGCTCGGCGGGGCGGCCGATCTCGATGCGGCCGCTGATGTCGGAGAACCGCGCCTTGATGCTGGCGATGCCCAGGTGCCGCGCGGTCGCCACGGCGCTGGAGTGCACCGGGTCGATCGTCCACGGCCCGGCGGGCGGCAGCTCGACGGCGCCCGCCACCGGGGTCACCACCAGGTCGCCGAGCGAGCCCGACCCGTCCGACCCGATCTGCGCGGTCCGCGCCACCGGGGCGTACCCGGCGGCGGTGAGGACCGCGGTGTAGACGCCCGCGGGCAGCGGTGGCGTGACCACCGCTCCCGTCTCGTCGGCGACGGCGCGGGCGACCTGCTGGCCGCTCATGTCCGTCACGGTCAGCACCGCGTTCGCCACCGCCCAGCCCTCGGCCGTGCGGATCTGCGCGCGCAATCCGCTCATGAGTGCTCCACCCCGTTGTTCGCCGGGTCGCCGAGCTGGTCGAGGACCTGCTCGTACCCCAGCCGGACGTCGTGCTGGATGTCGCCGCCACCGGGCAGGTTGACCTGGCTCGTCGCGGGTGGGTACCCGCTGGCGACCACGGTGTAGTCGCCCTCCGGCAGGTCGCTGACGACGTACTCGCCGTTCTCGTCGGTCCGCGCGACCGCGGCGACGTTGCCCTCGGCGTCCAGCACCGTGATCCGCGCGTCCGGCACCGGGCGGCCGCCGTCGGTACGGGCGGTCCCGGCCAGCAGCACCGCGGGCGCGATCTCCACGTCCTGCTGCAGCACACCGCTCTCCGGCACGGTGATCAGCGAGGCCACCGGGCGCATCCGGTCGGCGCTGGCGACCAGCGTGTAGGTGCCGGAGCCGACGCCGCGGAAGACGTAGCCGCCCTGGGCGTCGCTGATCGCGGCCCCGGTGACCTCACCGCGCGAGTCGGTCAGCGTCACGGTGGCGCCGGCCAGCGGAGAACCCTTGCCGGCCACCCGGACGACACCGCTCAGCTCGCCCGACCCGATGAGCGTCAGGTCGAGCCGCGCGGGACCGTCCGCGACGACCACGCTGGCCGCCTGCGGCTGGTGCCCGGCCGCCGACACGATGAGCACGTACGTGCCGTTGCCCGGCGCGGCGATCCGGTAACCGCCGTCGCCGCCCGCGGTCGCCCGCGAGACCTGCCTGCCCCGCTGGTCGATCAGGGTCAGCGCGGCGCCGCCGACGGACGTGCCGTCCTGGCGCCGGATGGTGCCGGTGACCGGCTGCCCGCCAGTGCCGAGGGCCTGGTCCGCCCCGGCGCTCGCGACCGCGTTCGTGATCGGCGCGGTCTGGGCCGCGAGCTGGTACTCACCGTGTCCGTTGTCGCTCAACGCATGCCTCCCACCAACTAGCGCGGGTTCGCGGTCCTCCTCGAACGCGGCGTCCGCGTCCGCCCAGGTGTCCGCTTCCGCCTCCGCCTTCGCCTCGTCGTCCGGCAGCAGCGCCTCGCCGCCCTCGACCGGCGGCGCGGGCGTGGCCGGGCCACCGGCCAGCGGGATCTCCCTCATGAACGCCAGCACGATCGCGGCGAGCAGGGCGACCCCGGCGGCGACGTAGAAGACGCCGTGCATCGAGTTGGTGAACCCGGTCAGGATCGGGACCTTCACCGCGTCCGGCAGGTTGTGCAGGCCGCTGGTGTCCGCCTGCAGCGCGCTCAGCTGGTTCTGGTCGAAGCCCGCGGGCAGGTTGCCGCCGAAGGCGTCGGCGATCTTGCCCGGCAGCAGGTTGAACAGGATGGTCAGGAAGACCGCGACACCCAGGGTGCCGCCCATCTGCCGGAAGAACGTCGCCGACGCGGTCGACACGCCCATGTCGCGGCGCGGGCCCGCGTTCTGCGCGGCGATGATCAGCGTCTGCATGCAGCCACCGAGACCGAAGCCGATCAGCAGCGCGACGACCAGCGGCTGCCACAGCGGGCTGTCGTAGTGCACCTGCGCGTACAGCACCGCACCCGCGGCGATCAGGACCGTGCCGACCACCGGCAGGATCTTGTAGCGGCCGGTCTTCGCGGTGATGCGGCCGGAGATCTGCGAACCGGTCATGATGCCCAGCACCAGCGGCAGCATCAGCAGACCCGCCTCGGTCGGCGTGTAACCGCGGACGACCTGGAAGTACAGCGGGATCATGCTCAGCGCGCCGAACATGCCGAGGCCGACGAGCGTGCCGCCGCCGATCGCGACGCTGAACGTCGAGTTGCGGAACAGCCGCAGCGGGATCAGCGCCTCGTCCTTCATCACGTACTCGACGAAGAGGAACAGCACGACGCCGAACGCCGCGACCGCGTAGCAGATGACCGACGTGGTCGAGCCCCAGCCCCAGGTGCGGCCCTGCTCGGCGACCAGCAGCAGCGGCACCACGGCGATGGCCAGCGAGATGGCGCCGAACCAGTCGATGCGGTGGTCCTGCCGCTGGTGCGGCACGTTCAGTACCTTGGCGACGACCGCCAGCGCCACGACACCGATCGGGACGTTGATCAGGAAGATCCAGCGCCACCCGTCGAAGCCGGCCAGGCTGTCGAAGCCGGAGAACAGGCCACCCAGCACCGGACCGAGCACGGTCGCGCTGCCGAAGACCATCATGAAGTAGCCCTGGTACTTGACCCGCTCGCGGGCCGGCACCACGTCACCGATGATCGTCATGGCCAGCGACATCAGACCGCCGGCGCCCAGGCCCTGGAACGCCCGGAACGCGGCCAGCTCGTACATCGAGGTGGCGAACGTGCAGGCGGCCGAGCCGACCACGAACAACGCGATCGCGGTCAGGTAGAACGGCTTGCGGCCGTAGATGTCGGACAGCTTGCCGTACAGCGGTGTCGCGATGGTCGCGGTGATCAGGTACGCCGTGGTCGCCCACGCCTGCTCGTCGAAGCCGTGCAGGTCGTTGGCGATCTTGACGATCGCGACGCTGACGATGTTCTGGTCCAGCGCCGCCAGGAACATCCCCAGCAGGAGTCCACTGAGGATGGTCAGGATCTGTTTGTGCGTCAGGCGCGGACCCTCGTCCGCGACGGCGCCCGCGACGGGCGCCGGTTGTTCTCTTGTGGAGCGTGTCATGCGCTTTCCCCCTTGCTGCGCGCCGAGACCTGGTCGGCGAGTTGTGGAGCGTGAGCTTCGATCCCCGTGTTGAGCCGGTCGAGGAGCTTGTTCAGGACGCGGCGCTCCTCCTCCGGCCACTCGGCGAGCACCTCGGCCAGCCACCGGTTGCGTTGCCTGCGGTTCTCCTCGAACACACGCAGCCCCTCGCTGGTCGGCGCGAGCAGGCAGGCCCGTCCGTCCTCGGGGTCGGCGAGGCGCTCGACCAGGCCGTGCTGCACCAGCGAGCTGCTCTGCCTGCTGATCGTCGAGATCTCGGCGTGCAGCGCCTCGGCGAGCCTGCTCGTGCGCTGTGGCCCGTCGTGGACGAGCTGGAACAGGATCGCGTAGGCGGCGCGTTCGATCCCGTCCGGTCCGAGCTTCGCGACCTGCGACTTCGCCTTGGTGAGGAGCCGCATGAACCGGACGAGCTGCACGCCGAGCTCGTCGGCGATGTCGAGCTCGGTGTCCGTGAAGGCCGCTTCCTCTACGGGAGATGGCATGGCCGATCACTCTCTTCGTACGGGATGTCTTATTTGACCGAAGCAACTAGTTGCTCATGTCAAGGATGCACCCGCGATAGTTGGTTGCGCCACTCAAATAACCCGTCTGTGGTCGATGACACTTTAGTTGCCACAGGCAAGTGATTTCCGGGGCCGACTACTGCGGAAAAATTTTTCCGCACTGCGGACGTGATGGGCACTACCATAGATGCATGAGCACCGACGCTTTGCTGACGAAACTGCGCGCCGAGCTGGGCAAGGACGCTGTTCTGACCGATGCGGACGTCACCGGGAGCTACTCCCGCGACATGATGCCGCTGGCCCCGTCGGGCCGGCCGTTGGCGGTGGTGCTGCCCTCGGACGTCGAAGGCGTGCAGGCGGTGGTCCGCGCGTGCGCCGAGGCGAAGGTGCCGATCGTGCCGCGCGGCGCGGGCAGCGGGTTGTCGGGCGCCGCGAACGCCATCGACGGGTGCGTCGTGCTCGTGATGACCAAGCTGGACCAGATCGTCGAGATCGACGCGGGCAACCGGCTCGCCGTCGTGCAACCTGGCGTGGTCAACCTCGACTTCCGCAACGCCGTGGAGAAGCACGGCCTGTTCTACCCGCCGGACCCGTCCAGCTACGACTGGTGCACGATCGGCGGCAACCTGTCCACCAACGCGGGCGGGCTGTGCTGCGTGAAGTACGGCGTGACCACCGACTCGGTGCTGGGCCTGGAGGTCGTGCTCGCCGACGGGTCGCTGCTGAAGACCGGCCGCCGCACGGTGAAGGGCGTGGCGGGCTACGACCTGGCGCGGCTGTTCGTCGGCAGCGAGGGCACGCTCGGGGTGATCACGCAGGCCACGGTCGCGCTGAAGCCCCTGCCGCAGGCGCCGGGCACGCTGGTCGCCGGGTTCGACACGACGGAGGCGGCAGGCACCGCGGTGGCGCGGACCGTGCGCGAGGGCCTGGTGCCCTCACTGATGGAGATCATGGACGCCAGCTCGATCAAGGCGGCCGAGACGTACCTCCGGACGGACCTCGGCGCCGGTTCCGACTGCCAGGCGCTGCTGCTGTGCCAGTCCGACGCGGGCGGCGAGGTGGCGCGGCGCGAGCTGGCCGCGCTGGAGCAGATCTGCAACGACTGCGGCGCGACGATGACGTACGCGACGGACGACCTCGAAGAGGGCCGGATGCTGATGCAGGCGCGGCGGGTGGTGCTGACCGCGCTGGAGCAGTACGGCGTGTGGCTGACCGACGACGTGTCCGTGCCGCGGACGCGGATCGCCGAGCTGATCGCAGGCTGCCAGCGGATCAGCGAGGAGGTCGGGCTGCGCATCGCCGTGGTCGGGCACGCCGGCGACGGCAACATGCACCCGACGATCGTCTACCAGCCGGACGACGAGGACGAGTTCGCCAGGGCGCGGCGCGCGTTCGACGAGATCCTCGACGTGGGGCTGAAGCTGGGCGGCACGGTGACCGGTGAGCACGGCGTCGGCAAGATCAAGAAGGAGTGGCTGGAGCGCGAGATCGGCCCGGTGGGCATGCGCGTGCACCGGCAGATCAAGCAGGCGCTGGACCCGGAGAACCTGTTCAACCCGGGCTCGATGTTTTCGATGACCTGAGACGCTGCCGATCCAGGCTGGTGTACGACGCCTTCGCTCCACCTGGCGACGGCGCAGGCGATCTTCGGCAGGCACCTGACCGGGTTCGTCACCTACGACAAGCGCTTCCTCGAATGCGCCCGGTCGATGGGACTGCCGGCGATCGCGCCCACCTGAGACGCGAAAAGGCCGCCGCACCCGAGCAGGATGCGGCGGCCTTCGTGCGTCTACGTCAGCGCTCGATGCGCGGGATCCGCTGCGTGACCTCGGTGTCGGACTCGGCGGGGGTCTCGGCGGCGGCCAGCTTCTTCTCGCGGCGGGCCTTCGCCCACTCGATGATGATCGGCACCACCGAGACCAGCACGATCAGGATGAAGATGGCCTCGATGTTGTTCTTGATGAACGAGATGTTGCCGAGCAGGTGCCCCAGCGCCGTGATGCCACCGGCCCACAGGATGCCGCCGATCACCGTGTAGGTGAAGTACTTCTTCGGGTCCATGCGGCCGATGCCCGCGATCCAGGTGATGAACGTCCGGACGAACGGCACGAACCGCGCCAGCACGACCGCCTTCGGGCCGTGCTTCTCCAGGAAGGCGTGCGTCTTGTCGACGTACTCCTGCTTGAAGAACCTCGAATCCGGGCGCCGGAACAGCGCCGGGCCCGCCTTCCAGCCGATCGCGTAGCCGAGGACGTTGCCGAGCAGCGCCGCGACCGTCACCAGCGTGCAGACCAGCCACAGCGGCGCCTGGATCGAACCCTGCGCGACGAACAGGCCCGCGGTGAACAGCAGCGAGTCACCGGGGAGCACGGGAAAGACGCTGCTCTCGATGAAGATGATCAGGCACAGCCCGAGGATCACGTACGCGCCGAACTCGGTCAGCAGGTACTCCGGGTTGAACCACTTCGGCATGAGAGCGAGCGTGGTCGCGGTCTCGGCGAGAATCACAGCACAAAACGGTACAGGGTGACCCTGTGTGCAGTATGTGGGCTCACAGGAGAGTGATGAGACCGATGACCGCGCCGGTCGCGAGACCGAGGAGCGCGGCGAGGCCGAGGACCCAGTAGGCAGGCAGGTGGCGGACCGGGGGCACGTTCCGGCGCGGCGCCCGCGGGGCGGTCCGGTCGGCCGGGTTTTCCAGTGCGGCGCGCTCGCGTTCCAGCGAGCTGGCGTCCGCGCCGGACAGCAGGCCGAACTGCGGCCACCCGCCCGACGGCGGGCCGGGGTGCGGCGCGCTGCGGGCCTGCGCCTGCAGCGCCTCGGCCAGCAGCCGTTCCGGGTCCTTCGGCTCGCTCACCCTGCACAGCGTAATCAACCGTGGCTGGCCGCTGAAGCCGGAACTCACACCCGCGAACGCAGGACTCGCGCCTGGGAACGTGGGACTCGCGGGGGGTCGGGCAGGATGTCGGGATGCGTGAGCTGATCTACGTCTCGGCGTCGAAGCTCCGGCAGCTCGTCCCCGACCTGCCTGCGCGGGGCGGCGCCCTGCGGGACGTGGAGGCCGAGGTGACCACCCCGGTCGGCGGTTTCAAGGTCGGCAAGGCGGCGCGGGAGGCCGAGCCGGGGCTCGCGGGCGCGGTCGCGCGGCTGGAGGCCTCGGAGCGGGCCCCGAAGTGGTTCGCCGACCCGGACGTGCGGCCGGGGCAGTGGGTGCACTTCGAGGCGCCGATGAGCTACGGCGTGGTGGTCGGCGCGGCGACCTTCCTGGACGTCGGCGAGCCCGTCGACGGCTACCCGTCCGGCGGGGACCTGCGCCTGCTGCTGCACGGGTCGAGCGCCCACCTGCTCGGGGCCGGGCACCCGGAGCACCCGACCGGGCGGGAGGTGACGTTCTCGCTGTGGCTGCACTTCACCCATGCGCTGCGCGAAGCGACCGTCGAGAACGGCCGGAGCGACCTCGACGACAACCAGCTGTTCGCGGGGTGGCTGAGGCGGGTCCTGAACTGGCTGGACCGGGAGTTCCAGCCGCGCTTCACGGCCGCCTGGCTGGCCGGATACGCGCGCGTGACCGCGCGGATCCCCACGCCGTCGGGCACGGTGCTGGCCGCGACGCCGCTCTACGTCGAGCACGTCGAGCCGCCCGCCTGATCAGGCGCTCCAGGCGCCCTGCCGCAGCACCCGCTGTGGCCGGAGGTCGGCGTCCAGCACCACCAGGTCGGCGGCGAGGCCGGTGCGCAGCGACCCGAGCCGGTCGGCGAGGCCCAGTAGTTCGGCCGGGCGTCCCGAGGTCGCGCGGACCGCGTCGGGGATGGTCAGGCCGGCGCCCTTGACCAGGTTGCGGAACGCGGCGTCCATGGTCAGCGTGCTGCCGGCGAGCGAACCGGTGTCGGCGAGCGTCGCCACGCCGTCCCGGACGTCGACCTCCAGACGGCCCAGGTGGTAGCGGCCGTCAGCGGCGTCGGTGGCCGACATGGCGTCCGTGATAAGGATCGTGCGGCCGCGGCCGGCGTAGCGGGCCGCCATCCGCAGCACCGTCGGGTGCACGTGGACGAGGTCGCAGATCAGCTCGACGGTGACGCGCTCGTCGTCGAGCAGGACGCCGATCGGGCCGGGCTCGCGGTGGTGCAGCGGGCGCATGCCGTTGAACAGGTGCGTCGCGACGGTCGCGCCCGCGTCGATGGCCGGGCGGATCTGCTCCTCGGTGCCGTCGGTGTGCCCGATCGCGGCGATCACGCCGGACTCGGCCAGCTGGCGGACCGCGCGGACACCGCCGTTCAGCTCGGGCGCGAGCGTCACCATCCGGACCGCGCCGCGGCCCGCGCGCAGCAGGGCGTCGACGGTCGCCGCGTCGGGTTCGCGCAGCACCGCGGGGTCGTGGGCGCCGCAGCGGGCCGAGGCGATGAACGGGCCCTCCAGGTGGATGCCGGCCAGCTCGCCCTCCTCGACGAGCTCCCGCAGCACGGCCATCTGGTCCACCAGCGTGCGCACCGGATCGGACACCAGGCTCGCCAGCATGGTCGTGGTGCCGTGCCTGCGGTGGGCCTTGATCGCGGTGACGATCTCCTTCGCGTCGCCGCTGGAGAACGACCCGCCCCCGCCGCCGTGGCAGTGCGCGTCGACGAACCCGGGCACCACGTAGCACCCGCCGACGTCCACCTGGTCGCCCGGCGGTGGCGTCCCGGTGCCGATACCCGCGATCGCCCCGCCGGACACCGCGAGCCACCCGTCGTCCACCAGTCCTTCGGGGAGGGCGAGCCTGCCACCCGTCAGCACGAAACCCGTCACAGGCTCCAGCATATTGGTCTAAACCAGCTTAGGCACTCATGGCCTTCTGGAGAGCCTCCAGGGCCCGGCTCGCCGTGGACTTCACGGTGCCCTTCGAAATGCCCGCGACCTCGGAGATCTCCGCTTCGGAGAGCCCGCCGTAGTAGCGCAGGACGAGGACCTCGCGTTGCCGCGGCGGCAGCTTCGACAGCGCGTTCACCACCGACTGGTGTTCGCTGGACAGCATCGCGAGGCTCTCCGCGGACCGGGCGTTGACCACGTGCGGCGGCACGTACTCGCGGGCCGTCTTGCGGCGGCGCAGCACGCTGCGTGAGCCGTTGACCACCGCGGTGCGCAGGTAGGCGACCGCGGACGCGGCGTCGCGCAGCTTGCCCCAGTTGCGGTAGAGCCCCGTGAACGCCTCCTGCACGACGTCTTCGGCCGTGGCCGGTTCGTCGACGAGCAGGATCGCGAGGCGGACCAGGCGCATCCGGTGGATCTTGTACAGATCCTCCAGGGTCAGCGGACCCGCAGGCTGGGCCGGCGCGACCCCGTCCATGGTGCGCAAGTGCCCGAGCGTGCGTTCGACGCTGCGCTCCGCGCTGCCGTCCGGCATGTACTCCCGCCTGTCCTCGGCCCGACCGTTGTCCACGTGCTGTACACGCGGGAACCAGCGTATCGGTTGATTCACTTCACCCGGTAGCGTGCGGAGCAGGTACGCAGACGGAGGTGCGCATGGCCTGGTTCCTGGTGCAGACGGTTTACGACCAGGGGAAGTACGGGGAGGTCCGGCCCCGGCACCGCGAGTACCTCGCCAAGCTCGCCGCGGAGGGCACGGTCGCGGTGGCCGGCCCGTTCGCCGACGACTCGGGTGGCGCGTTCCTGATCCAGGCCGAGGACGCCGACGCACTCCAGGCCGTCCTCGACGCCGATCCGTACGTCGTCGAAGGCGCCCTGGAGAGCTTCACGGTGCGGGAGTTCAAGCCGACGCTGGGCGCCTGGGTTCAGTAGGCGCCGCCGAGCTTGGTGTGGTCCCAGCTGACGACCTTCGTCGGCGTGAACACCAGCCCGACGCGCTTGGCCGCCTGGGCGGCGACCACCTCGGCGGCGAATGAGCCGCCGCCGTAGCGCTCCGCCATGGCCGAGCCGATCTCCGCGACGGACGGCGTGTCCTCGACGATCTCGACGTCGGCCTCGAACTGGACGCCGCGCAGCTTGTCGTAGGTGTCGCCGGTCTCGACGAGCACGGTGGCCTGCGGCAGCCGCCGCAGGTTGGCGACCTTCTGCGATTTGCGGTAGGTCCAGGTCGCGACCCCGTCGCCGCGGGGCACGTACCAGAGCGGCGCCAGGTGCGGGCGGCCGTTGGGGTTGATCGTGGCGACGTTGATGACCCGTTGCTCGGCGAGGAACGCGAGGACCTCGTCGGGGGACATCTTGATCAGGTCACGGCGGGACATGCGGGGCCTCCTCAGTGGATCGCTGCCCGTCCACCATGCCCGGTGATGGCGGCTTCGCGCGCGCCGCGTGCCTTGATGTCCTCCAGCGCGGCCTTGTCGGCGGCGGGAACGCGGGTGCGCGCCCCGAGCTCGACGATCGGCGGGAGGAACGAGCGGAAGGCCTTGAGCACGCCGACCCACTTGGGCACGTGGATGACGCGGGCGCGCTTGAGGACGCCCGCCTCGATGAGGTCGAGGGCGACGTTGAGGGGGTAGGTCTTGCCGAGCAAGCCGGGCATGCCAGCACGGAGCTTGCCGAAGACCGGGTGCGCGTCGGCGCTGTCGACCAGGTCGGTCTTGATCCAGGTCGGGTGGGCGACGCCGACCTTGACGCCCAGGTGGGCGACCTCGGCGCGGAGGCTGTTGCAGAACGCCTCGACGCCGGCCTTCGCGGCGGCGTAGTTGGCCATCCCGGGGGCGTGGGTGATCGCCGCGAGGGAGGAGATCGCCAGCAGGTACCCGCGGCGCTCGATGACGTGGGGCAGCGTGACGCGGAAGGTGCGCCACACGCCGAGCAGGTCGACCTCGATGACCTTTTCGAATGCCGCGGGGTCGACGGAGCGGACGAAGCCCGTGGTGGCGATACCCGCGTTGGCGATGACGATGTCGATGCCGCCGAAGTGCTCGACCACGCCCGCGGTGGCCTTTTCGAGGGCGGCCCAGTCGGTGACGTCGGCTTCCCAGGCCTTGGCGGAGTCCCCGATGCGTTCCGCGACCTTGCGCTGTTCGTCCGCTTCGAGCCCGACGAGGGCAACCTTGGCCCCCCGAGCCGCGAGACGCTCCGCGAGCCCGGCGCCAATGCCGCGCGCAGCTCCGGTGATGAGCACGACCTTGCCTTTTACGTTCGCCATGGACGGACCATATACCAACCTACCGGGAGTAAGCTACTCCTCAGTAGGGTGTTCTTGGCCGGCGGTCGGGTTTGGGCTCGGGGTCACGCTGGGTTCGGGCTGAGGTTGGCGCTGGGTTGGGGTTGGCGCCGGGGCTGGGTTGGGATTGGCGCAGGGGCTGGGGTTGGGGTTAGCGCCGGGGCCTGGGGCTGCGGTTTGCGCCGAGGCTGAGGGGGCGCCAGGGCTGCGGCTGGGGTCTGGCGCTGCGGTTGGCGCTGGGGCTGCTGGCGGCTGGGCGCTGCGGTTGGCGCCAGGGCTGCGGCTGGGCGCTGGGGTTGGCGCCATGGCTGAGGGGGCGCCAGGACTGCGGTTGGCGCCAGGACTGCGGTTGGGGCCTGGCGCTGCGGTTGGCGCTGGGATGGTTTTCGGGGCGCCGCGCGGGTGGGTACCTCACGGCAGCACCGGTGGACACTCCACGGCCCCACGAGTGGGCACCTCGCTCACGGCCCCACGAGTGGGCGCCTCGTGAGCGCGTGAGTGGGCATCTCGAAGCCGCACCACTGGATACCTCATGCAGGCGGGCACCAGTGGCCACCTCGCGCCCCACGAACGAGCACCACGTGCACCCGCCGAAGGACACCTCACGACCGCGCGAGTGGTCACCTCGCAGTCCAACGAGCCGGGCACCTCGCAGGCACGCCAGTGGGCATCTCGCAGCCACACCCCTGGGCACCTCGTGCCTGCGGGTGCCAGTGGGCACCTCGTAGCGGCACGAATGAGCATCTCGTGAACCCGCCGGTGGGCACCTCGTGGCGGGCGAGTGGCCCATTCGCGCGGTCACGAGGTGCCCACTTGCGCATCCGGGCGAGGTGTCCGGTGGTGCGCCCACGAGGTGCCCACTCGCGTCATAACGAGATGTCCACTGGTCCCCGGGCAAGATGTCCACTCGCGCGCTCACACGAGAAGGCCAGCCGCGCCGCCCCAAATTGCATCAGCCGAATCGGGCACCACCGCGACCCCAAACCAACCCAATCGAGCCAGCCCAGCCCAGCCGAACCGCCGCCACTACCGCCATGCCGGCCCAGCCAAATCGGCCACCGTCGCGAGCCCAGCCCAGCCCAGCCCGAGCGAACCAACCCAGCCCAGCCAAACCAACCACCATCGCGAGCCCATCGCCAGCCCAGCCCAGCCCAGCCCGAGCGAGCCAACCCCGCCCAGCCAAATCGGCCACCATCGCGAGCTCAACGCAACCCAGCCCGAGCGAGCCAGCCCACCGCCGACCCAAGCCCAGCCCAACCGAGCCACTCACCTACTGCGAAGCATCATCCAAAACAGCCAGCTCCTCCGCCCCCAACCGCAACTCCACCGAGGCCAGCAAATCCGTCAACTGCTCCACATTCCGGGCACTGGCGATGGGCGCCACCACCGTCGGCTGTGCGGCCAGCCATGCCAGCGCCACCGCGGCCGGAGAGGTCCCGTGCGCGGCCGAGATCTCGTCGAGCGCCTCCAGCACCCGCTCGCCCCGGTGGTCCAGGTACTCGACCGCCTTCTCGGCGCGTGGGCTGCCGCTCGCCTCGCGGCTGCGGTACTTGCCGGTCAGGAAGCCGCGCGCCAGGCCGAAGTAGGGCAGCGTCGCCAGGCCCTCCTGCGCCACCAGCGGGGCCAGCTCCTGCTCGTAACCGCGCTCCACCAGGTTGTAGTGCGGCTGCACCGCGACGTACCGGGCGAACCCCTCCCGGTCCGAAATGGACAGTGCCTCCGCCAGGCGCTCGGCGCTGTAGTTCGACGCCCCCAGGTGCCGCACCTTCCCGGCCCGCACCAGCTCGTCGAACGCACCCAGCGTCTCCTCCAGCGGCACGTCCGCCACATCGCGGTGGGCGTAGTACAGGTCCAGGTAATCAGTCTGCAACCGGCGCAGCGAATCCTCCGCCGCCTCGCGGATGTTCTTCGCGCTCACCCCCGGCCGCGCCGCCCAGCTGCCCACCTTCGTCGCGATCACCACGTCATCCCGGCGGCCACGGCGCTTCAGCCACCTGCCGATGATCGTCTCGGACTCGCCGCCCGAATTGCCCGGGATGCGGGCCATGTACACATCCGCCGTGTCGATGAAGTTGCCACCGGCTGCCGCGTAAGCGTCCAGCACGGCGAAGGACTGCGCCTCGTCGGCCGTCCAGCCGAACACGTTGCCCCCGAGGATCAGCGGGAACACCTCGAGATCACCGATTTTCGCCATGATCCGAACGTAGCGGAATGCCGGCACCCCTCGCCGTAGTTGGGACGGTCATGGCTATCGAACTCGGCAAGATCGGTATCTGGCGGGGCGGGCACCAGCTGACCGTGGAACAAGCGCGCGAAGCCGAACGCCTCGGCTTCGGCGCAATCTGGATCGGCGGCTCCCCCGACGGGCAGCTGACCATCGTCGACGAGCTGCTGGACGCGACCGAGAACATCAAGGTCGCCACGGGCATCGTCAACATGTGGAAGGACGACGCGGCCACGGTCGGCGCGTCCTGGCACCGCATCGAGGCCAAGCACCCCGGCCGCTTCCTGCTCGGCGTCGGCATCGGCCACCCGGAGGCGACGCAGGAGTACCAGAAGCCCTACGACAAGATCGTCGACTACCTCGACGGCCTGGACGAGGCCGGCGTACCGGTCGCCGCCCGGGCGCTGGCCGCGCTCGGCCCGAAGGTTCTCAAGCTCTCCGCCGAGCGCACCGCGGGCGCGCACCCGTACCTGACCACGCCGGAGCACACCAGGGAGGCCCGTCGCGTCCTCGGCGACGGCGTGCTGCTGGCGCCCGAGCAGAAGATCGTTTTCGAGGCCGACCCGGAGAAGGCCCGCGCCATCGCCCGCCCGACCATCGAGAACCCCTACCTCCACCTCGTCAACTACCGCAGCAACCTGCTCCGCCACGGCTGGACCGAGGCCGACCTCGACAACGGCGGCAGCGACGCGCTGATCGACGCACTCGCCCTGCACGGCGACATCGACTCGATCGCCGCCGGCATCACCGCCCACCTCGACGCAGGCGCCGACCACGTCTGCGTCCAGGTCCTCGGCGACGACCCGCTGCCCGGCTACCGCGCCATCAGCGAAGCCCTGCTGTCCTGACCCGCCCCAGACCGCCGAAGCCGCTCCGCCCGCACCAGGGCGGAGCGGCTTTTCTCACTTGATCGTTCCCGACCTCCGCGGCAGAGAGCCAGCACACTGTCCTCCCACCGCCGACCTCGTACGATTCGGGCAAGGAAGGCGAACCACAGCTAGGAGGACCAACGATGCCCATCGCCACCCCCGAGGTCTACGCGGAGATGCTGGACCGGGCCAAGGCGGGCGAGTTCGCGTACCCGGCGATCAACGTGACCTCGTCGGAGACCCTCAACGCCGCCCTGCGCGGGTTCGCCGACGCGGAGAGCGACGGGATCATCCAGATCTCGACCGGTGGCGCCGAGTTCGCCTCTGGCACCCGGGTCAAGGACATGGTGACCGGCGCGACCGCGCTCGCCGAGTTCGCGCACGTCGTCGCCGAGAAGTACCCGGTCAACATCGCCCTGCACACCGACCACTGCCCCAAGGACAAGCTGGACGGCTTCGTCCGCCCGCTGATCGCCCTGTCCCAGGAGCGCGTGAACAAGGGCCAGAACCCGCTGTTCCAGTCGCACATGTGGGACGGCTCGGCCATCGACCTGGACGAGAACCTGGAGATCGCCACCGAGCTGCTCGCCAAGGCGGCCGCCGCGAAGATCATCCTCGAGGTGGAGATCGGCGTCGTCGGCGGTGAAGAGGACGGCGTCTCGAACGACATCAACGAGAAGCTCTACACCGCCGAGGGCGACTTCGTGAAGACCGTCGACGCGCTGGGCACCGGCGAGAAGGGCCGCTACCTGCTCGCCGCCACCTTCGGCAACGTGCACGGCGCCTACAAGCCCGGCGCGGTCAAGCTGCGCCCGGAGGTGCTCAAGCGCGGCCAGCAGGTCGCGGCCGAGAAGCTGGGCCTCGCCGAGGGCAGCAAGCCGTTCGAGCTCGTCTTCCACGGCGGCTCCGGCTCGCTGCTGTCCGAGATCCACGAGGCGGTGTCCTACGGCGTGGTGAAGATGAACATCGACACCGACACCCAGTACGCCTTCTCCCGCCCGATCGCCGACCACTTCTTCAAGAACTACGACGGCGTCCTGAAGATCGACGGCGAGGTCGGCAACAAGAAGACCTACGACCCGCGCAGCTACCTCAAGCAGGCCGAGGCCGCCATGGCCAAGCGCATCGTCGAGGCCGCCGAGCACCTCAAGTCGGCGGGCCAGAAGCTCAGCTGACCGCGACCTCCCGGTGGGTCCTCACCCGGGTGAGGGCCCACCAGAGGACGGGCAGGCCGGCCAGCACCACGAGGGCAGGCCAGTAGGCGAACGGCGGCGCGGACTCGGTGTGCGCGTCGCCGAGCAGCCACGGCCGCAGCTGCGCCTGCAGCCACAACGCGCCGTACCCGAAAGCGGTCACCAGCAGCCCGCCGGCCAGCGGCGTCAGCACCCGGTGCGACCGCCCGATCCGGAACGCGACGTCCACCGCGAGCCCGACAGCGAGCAGGTAGAACGGGATCGCCGAGGCCGGGAACGTGCCCACGACCAGCAGCGGCCAGATGATCGCGCGATAGGCCACGTACGCGGCGGCCACCGCGGTCGCCGCCCACGCGCGGCCGATCGTGTGCCGCGCCAGCGCCAGCACCAGCGCGGAGACCCCGATGCCCCACAGCGGGTAGACCCAGTCGGCGATCGGCATCGCGAAGTGCAGCACCGCGACCCGGTCGACCGGGTGCCCGATCTGCTCGGCGGCGAAGCTCAGCAGCGACGGCTCGGCCTCCGGCGCCCCGCGCTCCCACGCCCGCAGGCTGATGATGCCGTACTCCTGCTGCCCGTTCGGGAAGAACGTGTTCTCCAGGAAGAACACCCACAACCCGGTCAGCACCAGCGTGCGGAACCGGCCCGGCGGCGCGGACTTCAGCCAGCCGTCGATGACACCGGCGAGCATCACGCCGGTGCCGATGTAGAGCAGCATGTGCGTGGGGCTCCACGCGGTCAGGTCGAGGCCGCTGACCCGGTGGTTGATGACGTCCAGCGGCGCGGCGATCAGGAACATCACCAGCCCGGCCTGCATCAGCCGCAGCGACCGGCGGTCGCAGCCGAGCCCGGTGTAGCTGTGGATCGCGACGAGGACGATGACGATCCCGGTGCCGACCGTGTTGATCAGGTGCGGCGGGGCGAAGTCGTCGCGGATGAACTTGAAGTGCCACGACATGTCCCAGGACGAGCCGAGCACCTTGAAGGTGAACGCGACCAGCCACATGCCGTAGGCGAACCGCAGCACCCACTCGGGCGTCGGCTGCCCCGGCACCCCGCGCACCCAGTGGGTGGCGAAGAAAAGCTTGGTCTTGCCGATGGGTCCGCGCGGCACGGCGACACCCTCGGCGGCCCCCTCGAGCGCCTTCGTCATGCGGACATCATCCACGGTCGGCGGGGCTGGGCGGAGCGAGATGCCGGAATTTCAGGGTTCACCCTGAGGCGTGACACGCTTGCGTCCACACGCGGCGGCGGGCATCGTGTCCGCCCGTGATGCCGAAACGTCTCGTCGCCACGGTGCTGATCGCCGCTCTCGTCCTCCTCGGCAGCGGGGTCCTCGCAAGCCTGTTCGTCTGAAAACCTGGTCGTGTCCCCGGCCTGGGTGCCGGTGCCGGTAGCGGAGCCGGTCGCCTGCACGGCGGCACCGGCCGACGCCGCTTACAAGCACCCAGTCGCCGCCGCCGATACTGGGCAGCATGACGAACCTGCTGGAACCCGATCCCACCCGGCTGCCCGAGCGCGTGGACGCGCAGGCCGCGATGGACGCCGGCACCGACCCGTCCGACGTGGCCGCCGAACACCCCGACTTCAGCGAGGCCTGGGCGGCGCTGGCCGAGCGGGCGCTGGAGGCGGGCGAGTTCGTCCCCGCCTACGCCTTCGCGCGCACCGGCTACCACCGCGGCCTGGATCAGCTGCGCCGCGCCGGGTGGAAGGGCTTCGGCCCGATCCCCTGGGACCACCGCCCGAACCAGGGCTTCCTGCGTGCCCTCGCCGCCCTCGCGAAGGCGGCCCAGCGCCTCGGTGAGACCGAGGAGTACGAGCGGTGCCGGAAGTTCATCGCCGACTCCGACCCGGCGGCCGCCGCGGCGACCGGCCTCCAGTAGATCCGCACCATCTAGAACTCCCCGCAGTTGTCAGGTGCCGCCTTGCCCGCGAACCGGCCTTCCAACCAGGCGAAGGCGGCCGGGTAGCCGGCGACGGCGCCACCGACGTGGGTCGGCACCGCGAGGGTGTCGAACTGCACGGTGGCGCCCTCGTCGCACCAGTTCCGGGCCATGGTCCGGCCCTGCTCGTAAGGCACGATGTCGTCCAGCGCGCTGTGCACGACGTACATCGGCACCTCCGGTTCGAGCGTCCCGATCCGCTGCTCCTCGACGACCGACGCGTACGGCTCCTCGGCCAGGTACTCGCCGATCGAGCGGCCGTCGACGGTCAGGTCGGTGGTGCGGGTGAAGGCGTGGTTCACGATCGACTCGGCGGTGCACTCGTCCTCGACCTGCGCTTCGAGGGCCTTGCCCCGGTCGTTGAGGACGTCGGTGATGCGCAGCTCGGGGTAGGCGTAGTTGACGCTCGCGACCGCGAACATCAGGAAGCCGACGGCGTAGGCGCCGTCCAGGCTGCGGCCGACCGCGGCGAGGTCCGCCGGGACCGCGCCCGCGTAGGCGCCCTTGAGGTCCAGCTCCGGCGCGTAGGACGGCTGCAGCTCGGCGGCCGCGGCGGATGCGCCACCGCCCTGCGAGTAGCCGGCGATCGCGACCGGCCCGTCTGCGGGCACGCCCGGTAGCTGCTGCGCCGCGCGGATCGAGTCGAGGACAGCGTGGCCTTCGGCCGTGCGGTTGACGTAGGTGTGCACGCCGGGAGTGCCGAGGCCCTCGTAGTCGGTGACGACCACCGCGTAGCCGCGCGCGAGCAGGCCGGCGATGAACGGGCCCTCGTACTCCCCGCCCGCGGCCAGCGCCTTCGACGGCGCGCACTGGTCGCCGAGGCCCTGCGTGCCGGGCGCGTAGGCGATGAGCGGCCGGTCGCCCGCGCCGTACCACGGCGTCTTCGGCGTCAGCACGGTTCCGGTGACCGCGACGGCGTCACCGTGCGTGTCCGTGCTGCGGTACATGATCCGCTCGACGTCGGCGGGAGCGCGAAGCAGTTTCACCGGGTCGAGGAAGAACTCGCTCGGCGCGTGACGGATGATGGCGCCGTTGTCACTCGGCAGGGTGGCCGGCGGATCGTAGAAGTCAGCAGAGGAGGTCACGGCGCCGGCGGGCGTGGTCGTCAACGACAGCGCGGCGACCGCCGCGGTCACGATCGCCACGAGCCGGCGATTCGAAAGGCGCATGAACGCTCCCCGGTGAGCTATTTTCCGACAGCTATGTCGGAAAAGGATTGTGGTGAGGTGGCAGGCATGTCAATGCCCCGAAAGCGTGGCCCCGGCAGGCCCCGGAAGCTGCCGGTCGCCGAACAGCGCGCGCTCGTGCTCGCCGCGGCGGGGCACGTGTTCGCCACGAGCGGCCTGCAGGGCGCCACGATCGAACAGATCGCCCGCGAGGCCGGTCTGACCCGGCAGGCGGTCTACGAGCTCTACGGCGACAAGAACGCGTTGTTCGCCGCCGTGGTCGAACAGGCGGAGGAACAGGCCTACGCGGCGATCGCCGCCGCCGGCGCGAGCGACGCCGATCTGGATCTGAAGAGCTGGGCGCGCAAGAACTACGCGAACCTGTTCGACTTCGTCGCCGGGCACCCGGACGCGCTGCCGCTGTTCCAGGAAGCCGAGCGCACCGGCAATTTCGCGTTGTCCCGGCTGCGGAAGCGGCTGGCCCTGGTCTACACCGAGGCGAGCGGGCAGCGGTGGGCGGAGTTCGGCGTCGAACCGGGCCGCGCGGACACCGCGCTGGTCACGATGTACTTCGCGATGGTCGAATCGCTGGTGCGGCTCAACTGGAACGGCGACGCGCCGGACCGCGACGCGTTGATCGACCTGCTGACCGAGTTCACGATCGGCGGCGTGCTGCGGCTGTACAGCCAGGCGCCGGAGGTCATCGCGCGCGTCCGGTAGGTGTCCAGGATGCGGGAACCGGGGCCGGGGCGGGAGTTCTTTCCGTAGCGTCGAAGGCATGGCGCCGTCTCAGCTCGCGATCGTGGGGGCGGGGCCGCGTGGCGTCGGCGTGCTGGAGCGGCTGTCGGCGAACGCGGCCGAGTTGCTCGGGCCCGCGGGGCTGGTGGTGCACCTGATCGACCCGTTTCCGCCTGGCGCGGGCCGGATCTGGCGGTACGAGCAGTCGCCGTTGCTGCGGATGAACTCGATGGCCGAGGACGTCACGATGTTCACCGACGACACGGTGACGATGGACGGGCCGGTCCGGACGGGGCCGTCGCTGTGGCAGTGGGCGCAGGAGGTGCGCGCGGGGCGGATCCGCTACGACGTGCCCGAGGACCTGCGGGACGAGCTCGCGGCGTTGCGCGGCACGTCCTTTCCGACGCGGCGGCTGGCGAGCGCCTACCTGGACTGGGTGTACCGGCACGTACTGGCCGGGCTGGCGCCGGGCATCGAGGTGGTGGAGCACCGCACGCGCGCGACGCGGATCGACGACACCCGCGTGTGGCTGGACGGTGTGGACGAGCCGCTGGACGTGGACGTCGTCGTGCTGGCGGTCGGGCACCTGGACGCCGAACCGGGTTCGGGTGAGCGGGAACTGGCGGAGTTCGCGGACGCGCACGGGCTGGCGTACTACCCGGCGGGGTACACGGCGGACGTCGACTACCAGCACGTCGCGCCGGGCGAGCCGGTGCTGGTGCGCGGGTTCGGGCTGGCGTTCGTCGACCTGATGCTGTTGCTCACCGAGGGCCGCGGCGGGCGGTTCGAGGAGCGGTCGGGCGGGCTGGTCTACCGCCCGAGCGGGGCGGAACCGGTGCTGCACATCGGTTCCCGGCGCGGGGTGCCGTATCACGCGAAGCCCGGTTACCGGTTGCAGGGATCGGCGCTGCGCCTGCCGCGGTTCTTCGGTCCGGAGCGGGTTGCGGAGCTGCTGGCGCGGGACCGGCACCTCGACTTCCGCGCCGACGTGTGGCCGCACGTCGCGAAGGAGCTGGCGTGGGGGTACTACAGCGAGCTGTTCACCGGTCATCCATCGCGGGTGCTGATGTCGTTCGAGGATTTTTCCCGCTGCTTCGCGGATTTCGCGTGGGACAGCGCGGAGATGCGGGCGCTGGTGCGGCGGGCGGTGCCTGCCGAGGAGGACCGGCTCGACCTGGAGCGGCTGGACCGGCCGTTGGCGGGCCTGCGGTTCGAGACGGCGGAGGAGTTCGGGAAGCACCTGAGGTCCTATGTGGAGGCGGACCTGGCGCGGCGGGCGGACCCGGCGTATTCGGCGGATCTGGGTGCGTTCATGGCTTTGTTGTCGGCGTACCAGCAGATGCCGGCGCTGACCGCGTCCGGCGCGCTGAACGTGTCCGATGTGGATGGCTGGTGGCACGGGTTCTTCTCGTACTACGCGAGCGGCCCCCCGCCGCGGCGGTTGCACGAGTTGCTGGCGTTGCACCAGGCCGGGGTGGTGTCGTTCCTGGGGGCGGACGTCTCGATTTCCCTGTCGCCGGAGGGGTTCGTGGCGTCGTCGGGCAGCTTCCCGGGTTCGGTGACGGCCCGGACGCTGATCGAGGCGCGACTGCCGGCGCCCAGTGTTTCGCGGGCGTCGGACGGGTTGCTGGCGCAGTTGCGGGGCGCGGGCGAGCTGGCGGAGGAGCACGTGCGGGACCTGCCGTCGGGCCGCATCTCGACGCGGGTGTCGGACGGGCGGCTGCTGGACGCGGCGGGCCGCCCGCAGCCCCGGCGGTTCGCGCTGGGGCCGCACACGAGCGCCCGCTCGGCGGCGGCGTTCACCCGCCCGCGCACGAACGGCCCGTCGTTCCGGCAGAACGACGCGGCGGCACGGGAGATCCTGCGGCTGGTGGGGTGATTCGTGAGCCGCGGCCGGGCGCGGGCCGGAGTGGCTGGCGCGGTCGGTTGAGTTCTGGAGCCGGCGCTGGCGCTCGCGGGCCCCGGAGTGCGGCAGGCTGCCGCCCGGGTACCAGCGGGCGGCGGCCTGCCACCGGCCCCGGGCGTGAACGTCCCGGTTGCAGTTCCGGGGCCGGCTCGACCAGCATTCACCCACGGGCGGACCGGCCCGTGCGCGGGACGCTGCCCACCGCGGCAGTGCGAGGCGCGGATCGCCCGCCCGCGGACGAACGGCCGCTTCCTTCAGGCAGAACGAAGCGGCCGCGCGGAAGATCATGCGACTGGTGGGTGATCTCGGCGGAGGCGCGGCAGGGTGCCGGGCGCGGGGGGCGCCAAGCGGGGCGGACCGGTGCGCCTGGCATCGCAAGGTTCAGTTTCCGGGGCCTGCGCTGGCGGGCCCCGGGGCGCGGCGGGCCGCCGCCCGGGTACCAGCGGGCGGCGGCCTGCCACCGGCCCCGGGCGTGAACGTCCCGGTTGCAGTTCCGGGGCCGGCTCGACCAGCATTCACCACCGGCGGACCGGCCCGTGCGCGGGACGCTGCCCACCGCGGTACTGACGCACCGCACCACCCCCGGCGCGGTGGGCCGCGATCTTCGGCCACACGGCCTGGATCAACGGGAAACCGAATGCGAATCCCGTGGCTCAGCAGCGGTCCAGCATCTCCGTCAACGCCGCCTTCTCCGCGCTGTCGATCGTCAGCTGCCACTCGTACTTCACGTCGATCCACATCTTCGCGTAGGTGCACCAGTAGCCGGTGAGCGGAGGCTTCCACTCGTCGGGCGACTTGTCGCCCTTGGCCTGGTTGACGTTGTCGGTGACGGCGATCAGCTGCGGGTTGGTCAGGTCGTTGGCGAACGCCTCGCGCTTGGCGGTGGTCCAGGCCGACGCGCCGGTCCGCCACGCTGCGGCGAGCGGCACGACGTGGTCGATGTCGACGTCGGAAGCGGCGGTCCAGGTGGCGCCGTCGTACGGGCTCTTCCACGTGCCCGACGTGGCGGCGCAGCTGGAGTCGGTGACGACGTTCGTGCCGTCCCGCTTCAGCACGACCTCGCGGGTGTTGCAGCTGCCGCCCTGGTCGTCCCAGTGCGGGAACTTGTCGCGCGAGTAACCGGTGGACGTGCCGTCCGCCTGGACGGTCAGCGCCGCCAGCTCGGAGCGGGCGGTGGTCTCGGACGGGATGTTCGGCGGCTCCGCCACCGCGGTGCCGGTCGCGAGGCCGGTGGTGAACAGGGCCGAGAGGCCCAGGACGATCAGCGAGTTTCGGGCGATGCGCATAGGTGCCGCCTTCGGGTGATCGGTGAGGACCCTCCGAAGGTCGAACATGAAGATGGCGAAAGCAATACCTGTGGGTGATTTACCGACGACAGTAGGTTAACTATCAGTGATCGCCAGCAGGTCCTCGGTGTGCCGATACCAGGTCCAGCGGGTCACCGGCCGCGGGTGGGGCACCCCGTTCTGCACCACTTCCGCCGGGTGGCAGCCCAGCTGGCAAGCCCGCCCGGACGCCTCGGTGACCCGCCGGAACAGCCCCCGGGTCACCCGCACGTCGACGCCCTCCGCGCCGGGCCGGACCACGAACGACCGCGCCGAGCCACGGAACGCGACCGTGTCGTCACAGTATGCCTCGCCGGTGACCGGACCTACCGCCGCTTCACCCACCAGGACTCCGCCACTGTCGTCCCGCACGAGCACCCGCGGCCGCGGCTCACCCTTCCGGGCTAGTGCGAGCGCCTCCGACGGGTCCGACGGCAGCCCCCACAGCCGCGCCGCCGGCGAGCCCGGATCGGTCGGCACGTATCCCACCGGCGTGTCCCCCAACCGGTTCTTCCGCATGATCCGCACCACGACCGCGGCGAGGTCCGCATCCGTGCCGACGACGATCAACGGCTCCCCGGAAGTGCCCTCTAGCAGGGGATCCACGTCGTTCCGGCCGGGGCGCGCGGGCACTTCCCGCACTCCCGGCTCGTTGCGAAGGAGTGACGAACCAGACCCGCAAGCCAGCACCGTTCCCCGCGCCACCGGGTCCTCCGTTACGCTCATGCACCGGCATTTGCCTGCGCTGAATTTCCTGTTGCCGAATACCTGGAGTGTCACATGCCGGCCATCGTGCTCATCGGTGCCCAGTGGGGCGATGAAGGCAAGGGCAAGGCCACCGACCTGCTCGGCGACCGCGTCCAGTGGGTCGTCCGCTACCAGGGCGGCAACAACGCCGGTCACACGGTCGTGCTCCCCAACGGGGAGAACTTCGCCCTGCACCTCATCCCGTCCGGGATCCTCACGCCGGGCGTGACGAACGTGATCGGCAACGGCGTGGTCGTCGACCCCGGCGTGCTGCTCGACGAGCTGGACGGCCTGGAGAAGCGCGGCGTGGACACCAGCCGCCTGCTGCTCTCCGCCGACGCGCACCTGATCATGCCGTACCACGTGGCGATCGATAAGGTCACCGAGCGTTACCTCGGCAGCCGCAAGATCGGCACCACCGGCCGCGGCATCGGCCCGTGCTACCAGGACAAGATCGCCCGCGTCGGCGTCCGCGTGCAGGACCTGCTCGACGAGAAGATCTTCCGCCAGAAGGTCGAGGCGGCCCTGGAGTTCAAGAACCAGGTGCTGGTCAAGGTCTACAACCGCAAGGCGCTCGACGCCGACCAGGTGGCCGACGAGGTGCTGGCCGCGGGCGAGAAGTTCGCGCACCGCATCGCCGACACGCGGCTGCAGCTGAACAAGGCCCTGGAGAAGGGCGAGACGGTGCTGCTGGAGGGGTCGCAGGGCACGCTGCTCGACGTCGACCACGGCACCTACCCGTTCGTCACGTCGTCGAACCCGACCGCGGGTGGCGCGAGCGCCGGGTCGGGCATCGGGCCGGGCCGCATCGGCACCGTGCTCGGCATCCTCAAGGCCTACACCACGCGCGTCGGGTCGGGCCCGTTCCCGACCGAGCTGAACGACGCGATGGGCGAGCACCTGCGCAAGGCGGGCGGCGAGTTCGGCGTCACCACCGGGCGGTCGCGCCGCACCGGCTGGTTCGACGCGGTGATCGCCCGGTACGCCACGCGGGTCAACGGGATCACCGACTACTTCCTCACCAAGCTCGACGTGTTGTCCGGCCTGGAGCGGGTGCCGATCTGCGTCGGGTACGAGGTGGACGGCTTCCGCACCGAGGACATGCCGATGACGCAGACCGACGTGCACCACGCCGTGCCGATCTACGAGGAGCTGCCCGGCTGGTGGGAGGACATCTCGCACTGCCGGACGTTCGAGGAGCTGCCGGCGAACGCGCGGGCGTACGTGGAGCGGATCGAGGAGCTGTCGCAGGCCCGGGTCTCGGCCATCGGCGTCGGCCCGGGCCGCGAGCAGACCATCGTCCGCCACGAATTCCTCTAGGCCAGGGCGGTCTTCGTCGGGGTCGGGTTGCGGAACAGGTCGAGCACCGGGCAGTGCTCGTCGACCTGGCGTTTGAGGTCCTCGTAGGCCTCGCGGGTCGCCGGGCCGTCCAGGTCGACCGTCACCCGCACGTCGGTGAAGCCGGGGCGGGTCTCGTTGAAGCCGAAGAAGCCGTGCAGGTCGAGATCGCCCTCGACGGTGACCTTCACCGAGGTCAGCGGCACGCCCAGCTTGGCGGCCCAGAACTGGTACGTGATCACCTGGCACGAGCCGAGCGCGGCCAGCGCGTACTCGACCGGGTTGGCGGCGGTGTCCGTGCCGCCCAGCGGCGCCGGTTCGTCGACGCGGAAGGCGTGGTCCCGCACCTTCACGTCGACCTGGGTTCCGGTGACCAGCTGGTGGTCGACGGTGAACGAGACGGCGGCGTTGGCGGGATCGGCCGAGACGGCCTGGCGGGTTCCCTCGATGACATCGGTGAGCGACATGGTCATCACGGTGACGGGAGTGCCCCGCCCGCCGCGAGGGCTCCCACGACCTGGGACGCGGGAATCGGCGCCACCCGGCCGCCGTTGCCGGTGATCATGAGCATCGGAGTGGCGCTGGCCACCGCGACGGCGACCAACTACGTCGACGCGATCGTGGCGCAGGCGAAGCAGGTGGCGGCCGACGGGCTGAGGTCGGTGTGGTTCGGGCAGCGGTTCGACTACGACGCGGCCGCGCTGGCGACCGTCGTCGGGCGCGAGGTGCCGGAGTTGTCCGTCGGCACGTCGGCGATCCCGATCTTCGGACGGCACCCGCTGCTGATCTCCAGCCAGGCCCAGACCGCGCAGGCCGCCACGCACGGGCGGTTTCAGCTCGGGCTGGCGCTGGGCGCGAAAGGCCTGCTGGAAAGCACTTTCGGCCTCACCTACGAGCGTCCGGTGGCCCGGTTGCGCGAGTTCCTGACCGTGCTGCGCGAGCTGTTCACCACCGGCACCGCCGACTTCCGCGGCGAGGTCCTCACCGCTGTGCCGCCGCTGCCGACCGCGGTTCCCGGCGCGGACCCGGTGCCGCTGCTGGTCGCCGCGATGGGGCCGCAGGCGTTGCGGGCCACCGGGGAACTCGCCGACGGCACCCTGCCCTACCTGGCCGGGCCGAAGGTGCTGGCCGGCGAGATCGTCCCGGCCATCACCGCCGCCGCGAGCGGGCAGCCACGCGTCATCGCCTTCGTGGCGGGCGTGGTCACCTCCGACGTCGAGCGGGTGCGCGCCAACGCCGTCGAGCAGCTCGCGTTCTACGAGCGGATCCCGTCCTACCAGCGGGTCATCGGCCTGGAGGGCGCGTCGCGAGCCGGTGAGCTGGCGGTCATCGGCGACGAGGAGACCGTCGCCGCCGAGATCCGGCGCTACTTCGACGCCGGGGCCACCGAGGTGGTGTTCACCCAGACCGACCTGGGCAGCGCCGAGGACCAGCGGCGCACCTGGCGGTTGCTGGGAGAACTGTCCGGGAAGTGACGCGACCTGCCGATCAGGTTCACCGATCTGTGGTGAGGAGGGCGCGCAGGTCGCCGACCAGGCGATCGGCGCCCGCCTTGCCGAGCGGGGCGAGGAACTCGCGTTCGGCCTCGCCCCGCGCGCGCTCTGCCTTGTCGAGGGTCTCCCGGCCGAGGCCGGTCAGCTCGACGATGTTCTTCCGCCGGTCCTCCTGACTGCGGCGCCGCTCGACGAAACCCTTGTCCTCCAGCACGTCCACCAGCGCGACCATCGTGGTGCGGTCGACGCCGAGCCGCTCGGCGGCGGCGAGCTGCGACAGCGGGTACTCGGCCGCCAGCACGGCCAGCACCGCCAGCTCACGGCCGTCGAGCCCGAACGGTTCGAGCGCGCGCGCCACCGCCGCGGTCAACTCCAACTGGGTGTGCTTGAGGAGATAGCCGAGCCGCCCGGTCAGCACCTCGGGAGGTTCACCCGCCATGCCCGCAGCCTATCTAAAAGCTGATCGTCAGCTCGCCTGATCATCTGCTAGCTTGACGATGTGCGCTTCGGATTGAAAACCACCCCCATGCACGTCTCCTACGACGAGATCCTGCGGGTCTGGCAGGAAGCCGACGGCCTGCCGCAGATCGAGGACGCCTGGCTCTGGGACCACCTCCTGCCACTCGCCGGGCCCGCGGACGGTCCGGTCCACGAAGGCTGGACGCTGCTCACCGCACTGGCCGCGCAGACCGAGCGGCTGCGGCTGGGACTGCTGGTGTCCAGCAACCGGCTCCGCCACCCGGCGATGCTCGGCAAGATCACCAGCACGCTGGACGTCGTTTCCCGCGGCCGGCTGGTCGTCGGGCTCGGCGCGGGTGGCACGCATCAGCCGGCCGGGGCGGGTGGTATTCCTGGCGAAAACCCGGCCATCGCGGAGTACGCCGCCTACGGCCTCACCCTCGTGCCGCCCGCCGAGGGCCTCGGCCGGCTCGCGGAGAGCATCGAGATCCTCAAGCTGATGTGGACGCGGGACCGCTTCGACTTCGACGGGCGGTACTACACGCTGACCGGCACGCGGAACGAACCGAAGCCGGTGCAGCGCCCGGGACCGCCGCTGCTGATCGGCGGCTGGGGCACCCGGATGCTGCGGCTGGTGGCCGAGCACGCGGACGCGTGGAACCTCCCGGGGCCGCCGCACAACAGCGTCGAGTTCGTCGCCGAGCGGAACCGGGTCCTCGACCGGCAGTGCGCGGAGATCGGCCGCGATCCACGCGAGATCGAGCGGTCCGTGCAGCTGATCGTGTCCTACGACGACCCGGCGAGCTCACGCGAGCTCGTGCGACGGCTCGCCGACGCCGGGATGGACCACATCGTGCTGAGCCTGCGGCCGCCGTACCCGCCGGGCGCCGCGCGGTGGCTGGTCGACGAGATCACGACAGCCGTGCCGTGAGGGTGTCCGACAGGGCGAGCTCTTCGAGGTCGAGTTCGCGCAGGACCTTGCGCAGCACCTCGTCGTCGAGCTTGCCGTCGGCCCGCTGCTCCAGCATCGTCTCGCGCTGGACGAGCAGCAGTTCGCGGCGCGCCTGCACGAAGGCGGCGTGCGGACTGGACTCGCGTTCCTCGGCGCTGAGCGAGATCGCCGCGACGGCGCCCCGGTAGCGGGTCTCGACCAGCGCCCGCAACCGGTTGACCAGCCGGTCGGCCTTCTCCGGCGGGATGTCGAGCCGGTGGCACAGTTCGGGGGCCAGCTCGTCGAGCCGGGCCACGGCCGCGTGCATCGCCGCTTCGCGGGCCGCCATCTCCTCCTCCGCGTCCTGCTCGGCGTCGTCCTTGTCGTGCACGCCGAGCTTGCGGATCACCGCGGGCAGGGTGAGCCCCTGGATCAGCACGGTCCCGATCGCGACGACGAACGCGAACAGCTGGATCTCGTCCCGGCCGGGGAACGGCTGGCCGGCGTGGGTCGACAGCGGCACACCGGCCGCCGCGGCGAGCGTCACCACGCCACGCATGCCGGCCCAGGACAGCACGAGCAGGTTCCGCGTCGGCGGCCGTTCTCGTTCCCGGCCGAACAGCCGGAGGGTGTGCGGCAGGTAGGCGTTGAGGAACACGTACGGGATCCGGATGGCGATGGTGACCGCGAGGATGGCGATCGCCGAGAGGAAGAGCTGCCAGTTGCCGCGCGCGTTCTCGTTGGCGCTCTCCAGCACGAACGGCAGTTGCAGGCCCATCAACGCGAACACGAGCGCTTCGAGCAGCACGTCCAGCGACGCCCAGATCGACGAGTCCTGCACCCGCGTCGCCGAGCCCGCGTACAGCGACCGGTCGCCGAGGTACAACCCGGCGGCGACCACCGCGAGCACACCCGAGCCGCTGAAGTCCTCGGAGAACGGGTGCAGGTGCTCGGCGACGACGTACACGGCGAACGGCACGATGATGCCGAAGACCGACTCCATCAGCGGATCGTCGAGCTTGCGCCGGATGTAGGAGACGAGCACCGCCGCCGCGAGCCCGACGCCGATCCCGAGCACGGCGGCGACGAGGAACACCAGGAACCCGTGGCCCAGCGACCCCGCCGCACCGAGCACCGCCGCGAGACCGATCTTGTACAGCGTCAGCGCGGCGGCGTCGTTGACCAGGCTCTCCCCGGTGAGCACGGTCATCAGCCGTCGCGGGAGCCGCTGACGGCGGCCGATCGCGGCGGCCGTGACAGCGTCCGGCGGCGCGACGACCGCGCCCAGCACAAACGCCGAGGCGAGCGGCAGGTCCGGCAGCAGCAGGTGCACGACGAACCCGACGACGAGCGCCGTGACGACGACGAGGACCACCCCGAGCCCGATGATCGGCCGGGCGGCGGCCTTGAACTGGGCGAACGAGCTCTCCCGCGCGGTGGAGTAGAGCAGCGGCGGCAGGACCAGGGTGAGGATGAGCTCCGGCTCCATCTGCACCCGCGGCACGCCCGGGATGAACGACACCGCCAGCGCCGCCACAACGACCAGCAGGGGCGCCGACAGGTTGAACCGCCGGGCGATCGCGGTGAGACCGAGCGCGCCGGCGAGCACGCCCATCAAGGTCAGGAGCTCCATGGGTAGATGCTTACCCAGCGAGCCGCGCTCCACCCGGTGAGTGACGAGCGCGCGGCGGCGCGCGGGACCCGCGCGAGTGGGGAACTCGCGCCCGTGAGCGGGGAACTCGCGTGCGCGAGCGGGGAACTCGCCAACCCAGGCACGGAACCCGCCAACCCGAGCGCAGAGCCCGCCGGGCCGGGTGCGGAACTCGCCGAGCCGAGCACGGAACCCGCCGGGCCGGGTGCCGGACTCGCGGCGGCTACACGAAAAAGGGCCCGGGCAGCAGTTCAGCGCAGCCCGGGCCCTTCCGAAAGAAACGTCAGTGCATCATCACCGCGGGCGGGGCGCCCTCGGCGGCGTCCTCCTCCGGCGGCAGCGCCGGCTTCTTCGGCAGGAACAGCGCCGGGATCAGGCACAGCGCCACCAGCACCAGCGTCCAGGTGAATGTCGACGCGAAGGCGTCCGCGCTGGCCACCGCGGCGGCGTCGTGCGTCGCCGGGTTCATCAGCGCGGCCGTGGCGGCGAGCTGGCCCTCGCTCGTCGCCACGCCGAACTTCCCGGCGAGCAGGCTGGCCAGGATGATCGACACAATGGCCGACCCCACGGCACCGGCGGTCTGCTGCACGATGTTCATCGCCGTCGAGGCGCGCGCCACCGTGCGCTGCGTCAGCGTCTGCAGCGCCGCGGTGCTGATCGGCATCATGCTCATGCCCATGCCGAGACCCATCACGAACAGCGCGCCCATCAGCAGCAGGTAGGACGTGTCGGCGCCGACCTGCGTGAATACCGCGACGCTCGCGATGATCAGCACGATCCCGGGGAGCACGACCTTGCCCGCGCCGATCTTGTCGACCAGCTTGCCCGCGATCGGCATGGTGATCATCGCGCCGATGCCCTGCGGCGCCAGCAGCAGACCGGCCTGCAGCGCGCTTTCGCCGCGCACCAGGACGAAGTAGGTCGGCAGGATCAGCATCGACCCGAGGAAGGCGATCATGAACAGGGTCATGGTCACCATCGCGATGCTGAACGTGCGGTTGCGGAACAGGGTCAGGTCGACCAGCGGGTTGGCGACCTTCAGCGCCCGCACGATGAAGGCCACGATCAGCACGATCCCGATGATCCCCGGCAGCCAGACGTTGGTCGCGCCGACGCCGCCGTGGTGCGGGATGTTCGACACGCCGTAGATCAGCGCCGCGAGACCCGGCGACAGCATCACCATGCCGGCGAAGTCGAACTTCTCGGCCGGTCGCGGCTCGTCCTTCGGCAGCAGCCGCCACGCCAGCAGGATCGCGACGATGCCGATCGGCACGTTGATGTAGAAGATCCAGCGCCAGCTCACCGAGTCGACCAGCCAGCCGCCCAGGATCGGGCCGCCGATGGGGCCGAGCAGCATCGGCACGCCGAGCACGGCCATCACGCGGCCGACGCGGTGCGGGCCCGCGGTCTTGGTCAGGATCGTCATGCCCGCCGGCATCAGCATGCCGCCGCCGAGGCCCTGCAGGACCCGGAACACGATCAGCGATTCGATGTCCCACGCCGCCCCGGCCAGCGCGGAGCCGACCAGGAAGAACGTGATCGCCAGCATGTAGAGGCGCTTGGTGCCGAACCGGTCGCACGCCCAGCCGGTGACCGGGATGACCGTGGCCAGCGCCAGCATGTACCCGGTCGCGATCCACTGGATCGTGTCGAACGAGGTCTCGAACTCCAGCGTCAGCGCCTGGAGCGCGACGTTGACGACGGTGGTGTCGAGGATGGCCATCACGCTGCCGAGCACGACGACGGCGGCGACCTTCAGCACGGCGCTGTCGAGTTTGTCGGCGTCCGCGGGTCTTGGTTCCGAAGCAGTGGTCATGAAGTGGTCCGTCCAAGGTCTACGAGCGGGCAGGGCCGACCGCAGGAGGAAACCCCGAAGAAAAGCGCAAATCCCCCTCAGTCCACTCTGAGACTAGCCGGGCGACAGGCTATGACGCGAAGACTTTTCGAGTGGTCGGGATCACTTCAGCGGAAAGCGAAAACGCGGGCACGGCGCGTGGCCGTGCCCGCGTCGTCCACTCAGGACCGGACGGCGACCAGCGCGGTGTCCGGCTGGTCGGCGAACAGGCCGTCGATGCCGGTGGCGAGGAACGCGTCCAGCTCGGCGAAGACGTCGCCCCACGCCGACGGGTCGGCCGACGAGCGCAGGTTGGCAGGCAGGAAGCTGTTCTCGTTGCGGAAGGTGTAGGGCACGACCTTCAGTCCCGCGTCGTGCGCGTCCTTCACCAGCGAGGTCGGCGCGCCGAGCGCGCCCGCCGCGGTCCGCGGGATGATCTGCGCCTTCTCCGGGCCGAGGTAGTCGGCGTAGGTGGAGATCTCCTTGAGCCCGGCCGGGGTGACCAGGTCGGCGTAGGTGCGCTTGTCGCCGCTCGCGACGAAGTCGGCGGGCGCGCCGGTGGCCGAGGTGAGCTGCACCAGCGGCACCTTCACCTGCTTGCTCAGCGCCTTGAGGTTGGCCACCTCGAACGACTGGATGATCACCGGCGCGTTGTGCTTGTTCAGGCCGTTGCGGTTGAGGAGGTCGACCAGCTTCGGCTCGGTCGGGTTGCCGATCGAGGCGAAGTAGGTGGAGTGCTTGATCTCCGGGTAGGTGCCCAGCGTGCGGTGCAGTTCGCGGCCGAGGCGCTTGGTGAGGTCCAGCACCTCCTGGTACGTCGCGATCTGCCACCGGCCGTTGTAGATCTTGTTGTCCGGGCGGATGTCCGGGATGCGCTCGGTGGCGCGCAGGGTCTTCAGCTCGGCGAGCGTGAAGTCCTCGGTGAACCAGCCGGTCAGCGCGACACCGTCGATGACCTTGGTGGTCTTCCGGTTGGCGAACTCGGGGTGGGCGGCGACGTCGGTCGTGCCGCCGATCTCGTTCTCGTGCCGGGCGACGAGCTGGCCGTCCTTGGTGGGCACGAGGTCGACGTCGACCCAGTCGGCGCCCTGGCGGTAGGCCAGCTCGTAGGAGGCCAGCGTGTGCTCCGGCCGGTAGCCGGGCGCGCCCCGGTGTCCGACGACCACTGGTTCGGCACGCTCCTTGTCAGCCGGGGCGGCTTGGCTCGCGCTGGTGACGCCGGCGGCGCCGACCAGGAACAGGCCGGACAACGCCAGGGCGGCGAGTCTTCTCCGCACGGGAACCTCCTGTGGGGACGAAAGGGATCTCCGCGCCACTCTCACCGCCGAGTGCTACGGCAGCCACACGGGTGGACGTCGGGTGGCTGGCGGGCGGGTAAACGGCACGTGCCGATGCCCGGCGTCTAGGCTCAGGGTTTGTGCGCGTCCTCGTAATCGGGTCCGGTGCCCGCGAACATGCCCTGCTCCTCGCCGCGTCCCACGACCCGGCTGTCACCGCGCTGGCCTGCGCGCCCGGCAACGCCGGCACCGCGGCGCTGGCCGAGCAGCTCGGTGTCGACGTGGCCGACCCGGCCGCGGTCGCCGAGCTGGCGAAGCGCTGGCAGGCCGACCTCGTGGTGATCGGGCCCGAGGTGCCGCTGGTCGCCGGCGCGGCCGACGCCGTCCGCAAGGCCGGCATCCCGGTCTTCGGCCCGTCCGCCGCCGCGGCCCGTATCGAGGGCTCGAAGGCGTTCGCCAAGGACGTGATGGCCACCGCGAAGGTGCCGACCGCGCGCAGCGAGATCGTGGACAACCCGGCCAAGCTCGACGAGGCGCTGTCCCGCTTCGGCCCGACCTGGGTGGTCAAGGACGACGGGCTGGCCGCGGGCAAGGGCGTCGTCGTCACCCCGGACCGCGACGCGGCGCGCGCGCACGCGATGAAGCTGCTCGACGGCGGCCACCCGGTGCTGCTGGAGTCGTTCCTCGACGGGCCGGAGGTGTCGCTGTTCTGCCTGGTCGACGGCCGCACCGTGGTGCCGCTGCTGCCCGCGCAGGACTTCAAGCGCGTCGGCGACGGCGACACCGGCCCCAACACCGGCGGCATGGGCGCCTACGCGCCGCTGCCGTGGGCGCCCGCGGGCCTGGTCGACGACATCGTGCACGACATCGTCCAGCCGGTGGTCGACGAGATGGCCGCCCGCGGCGCCGAGTTCTCCGGCCTGCTTTACGCGGGCCTCGCGATCACCTCCGACGGCCCCCAGGTCATCGAGTTCAACTGCCGGTTCGGCGACCCGGAAACCCAGGTCGTGCTCGCGCTGCTGGCCACCCCGCTGGCCGGGCTGCTGCACGCGACCGCGACCGGCACCCTCGCCGAGCACCCGCCGCTGGAGTGGCACCCGGGCTCCGCGGTCACCGTCGTGATCGCCGCCGACGGCTACCCCGGCGTGCCGCGCGCGGGCGACGTGATCACCGGCGCCGAGTCCGAGGGCGTGCTGCACGCGGGCACGCGCCGCCGCGACGACGGCGCCGTGGTCTCCCACGGTGGCCGGGTGCTGTCCGTGGTCGGCGTCGGCGAGGACCTCGACGCGGCCCGCGCCCAGGCCTACGAGCGGGTCGCGAAGGTGCACCTGTCCGGTTCGCACCACCGCACCGACATCGGGCTGAAGGCCGCCCGCGGCGAGATCACCGTGCCGGGTGCTTCGGCGAATTCCGGCCCGAGCTGACACCCGGGTTGGTAGCCTTCCTACCGGAACTGGTCGGTTACCGTCCGTACCCGGGGAGTGAGTTGTGGCAGAGGACGACCTGCGCGGCGCCGGCCAGGGTCTCGCACCCACGCTCGGCGCCCTCGGCGCGACCGTGCCGTCGGTGCCCCACGACCTGCGGGTCGACCCGGACAAGGTGCTGCTGGTCGCGCAGGTCGTCAACGAGCAGGCCGACGCCCTCGACGACCGCATCCGGCAGAAGCTGATCGACCTCAACATCACCGCACCCGCCGAGGACGTCATCAGCACCACCGCCACCGACGCGTGGAACCGGCTGGTGGCCCGCGGCGAGGACTCCTACGCGGCGCGCGTGCAGGCCTACGTCCGCAACCTGCGTGACCTGGCCGCGCAGCTCCGGCAGGCCGCGCAGGCCTACCAGGCCGGCGAGGAGGAGAAGGTCATCGCGCTGGGGGACCGCGGTGCCGGCCCTGCCTAGGACGGTCGTCGCGGCCGCGCTCGTGGTGTCCGGCTGCACGTCGACCGTGTCCGGCGTCGCCGGGCCCGCCACCCGGCCGGGCCACGAGCCGCCCGAACTGCCCGCCCGGCAACGCGAACTGCCGCTGCGGGACGCCGACCCGTGCGCCCTGCTCACGTCCGCCCAGCTGGACCAGCTCGGCGAAAACGGCGCGCCCCGCACGCTGCCGGAAGACAGCCGGCGCGACGGCCCGACCTGCGCCTTCGACGTCGACGCCAGGCCGCCGACGTACACCTACTACCTCGAGGTCATCGGCAACGCCGACATCGAGGACTGGCGCACCGGCGCGCACCGGCGGACCAGCATGGTCCAGCAGCCGGTCGCGGTGCCCGGGTTCCCCGCGCTGGTGAACTACGCGCCCAGCGAGGGGATCCAGGACTGCGAGACGCTCGTCGGCGTCGCCACGGGCCAGACACTGCGCGCCCAGATGGCGCCCGACGACCGCTCGTTCACCCAGCAGCAGTTGTGCGACATGGCGACGAACGTCGCGAAGCTGGCCGTCCAGACGCTCGAAACGCTGAAGTGAGGTGTGGCGTGGCCACGTTCGACAGCAGCAAGTACGACATCCCGACGCTCGTGGCGAAGCTGCGCGACCAGCGGTTCGACGGCTACCAGCCGGAGCAGCTCGCGCAGGTGGTGGAGAAGTTCCGGGACGGCGCGGGCCCGTCGGGCATCACCGGGGCCGTCGAGGCGCTGAAGTCGATCTCCGGCGCGCTCGCCGACACCGAGGAGGCGCTGCGGACCCAGCTGAAGGCGCTCGGCGTGGAGTGGCAGAGCCGCGCGGCCGGGCAGGCGTCCTCGGTCGTCGCGCGGGAGGCCGGGTTCTCCGGTGAGGCGACGGCGAAGGTCGAGCAGGCCGCGCAGATGATGTACGAGCAGGCCGAGGCCTTCACCCGGACCAGGAACAAGCTGCCCGCGCCGGAGGACCTGCGCAAGGCAGGCGGCTACACCTTCGGCGACACGGTGTTCAGCCTGTTCGGGTTCGAGACCGATCACGCGGCCGACGTGCGCACCGCCGAGGAGGCCAAGGCTCAGGCGGTGGACGCGCTCAACGCCTACGCCCACGACAGCGGCAACTACCTGGGCTCGACGTCCACTGTGGACGCACCGGCGCCGGTCTCGCTGCTGTCCGCGCCGGGGACCGGTGTGGTGGCGGGGATCGGCGGGTCGTCGGCGCCGGTGCCATCGCTGCCGGACAACGCGCCGACCCAGGCCCAGGGCACGAAGGACGTGACGCCGGCGCGAGTGGACATCCCGACACCGCCGATGGGCGTGCCTGCCGCTCCGGCTGCGGGTGCCGCCCCGATCGCCGGTGTCGCCCCGACGGGCGCGGGCCGTGGGACGACCGGTGGACGCCCCGCTTCGACCGCGCCCACCGGATCAGTTGCCGGCGGCGCTGGTTCCCCCGGCGGAGCCGGCTTCGCCGGGGAGCGCCGGGCGTCGGGTTCGCCCGAATCGAAGACCGCCGGTGGCCAGTCCGGCGCCGCGACCGGCGGGCGGGCGCTTCCCAACACTGGTTCCGCCGTAGGCGCCCGGCCCGGCTCCACCGGGCAACCGGGCGCCGGGCAGGTCCACGGTGCAGGAGGTCGCTCCGCTGCTGTTCCCGGAGGGAACCCGGGAAGCGGGTTCAGCGCAGCAACACCTGCCGAAGAAGCGCTCGGCAGGGGTCGTTCCGCGGGCGCCATGCCGCCCTCCACCACCTCCCCCAACGCGGTCGGCCCCGGGTTCGCCGCCGTGCGGGCGCCCTCCGGGCTCAGCGGGCTCGCCGAAGCCGCCCCCGCGCTCGGCGCGGCCGGGGCGAGCGGCGCGCTGGCGGGCGAGGGCGAACGGCAGAGCCGAGTCGGACGAAACACCGCGGGCAACCGCATTCACCAGATCCCCTCCGACGACCTGCCCGAGGAGGAGGAAGCCCGCCTCGCCCGGCGCGGCGGCCACACCCCCGACTCGGCGACCACCCGGTCGATCCTGGAACCCGCCGCGCCCCAGGACGGCGAGGAGGACGCTGGGCACGTCCGCCGCTTCGGCGTCGACGACAACGACCTGTTCACCGACCGGCGGGACGTCTCACCGGACACGATCGGCGACCGATGAGCCTCGTCCTGACGACGCTCGAGTTCGACGTCCTGTGGGAGAGCCTGCGTCTGCCCCGCGCCCACCCGGCACTGCGGGTGCCGAGTGCGGGCCGCACCCACACCGAGCGGCGGCAGCTCGCGGGCCGCGCCTGGGAGATGCTCGCCGAACGGGGGCTCGCGCGCGGGCAGCGCGCCGTGGGCGAGATCGTCGACATGGCGACGCTGCTGGCGAACCCGCAGGTCGCGATCGATGTGTGGGTGTGGACGGACCGGGAGATCCGCGGCCTCGCGGTGACCAACGGCAGCCAGGCGCTGCTCGCGGTGGTGGACTCGGGCGAGGTGTGGCTGATCCCGGCGCGGCCGAACGCGCTGGCCGAGTCGGCGGTGTCGGTGGCCGGTGAGCAGCCGGCCGGCGTCGGGCACTCGGTGAGCCTGCCGCACAGCACGCTGCGGGCGGCCGACGCGGACGCGAAGGGCGACCCGAAGTCGCTGGTCACGGCCCTGGAGGACCGGGGTGTCGAGCTGTGGGAGGCGCAGGAGCTGGCCGGGATGCTGGTCGGGATGACCACGCGCGGGCAGTTCGGCGCCGAGCGGGAGGGGCGGCGCGCGGGCCGGGTGGTCGCGTTCTACGACACCGACGCGGGCCGGTACCTGCTGCAGGTGGGCGGGCAGGACTGGGCGACGGTCGCGCCGGCCGACAACCAGCTGCTGGTCAGCCGGGTCGCGGAGCTGCTCGACGAGGTGTGAACCACCGGATGGTGGAACTTGACCGAAACCGCGTACAGGCTGCGACGACCGTCCTACAGTGAGCGACGTGCCTGAGAGTGATCCGGATTCGCTCGAGTACGTGGCCGGGCAGGTCGAGGCCATCCACGAGCAGTTCAAGAAAGCCAAGGACAAGGTCACGGGCGTGACCGGGGAGAACCCGTTCGGGGCCATCAAGCGCCCGGACGAGCTGGAGCCGGGCGAGCACCCGTCGGACGGCATGGTCGACGCGCTGGGGTCGTTGCGCGACGGCGTGCACAAGCAGTTCGACGCGGCTGCCGAGCTGATGACGTCGACCGGCAGCGCCCTGCGCGACGCGGCGCGGGCGCTGCGCGAGACCGACGACGCGGCACGCGACAGCGTGACCGTCAAGGACGGAAGCCTGCGGGTCTGACATGGTCGCCGCACCCGGGATGCCGCCCGAATGGAACGACGTGGTGGCCCGCGCGCAGCAGGTCGAGAAGCTGAACCCGGCGGGGATCCAGGCCGTCGCGGACCAGTTCACGCAGGCGTCGAAGGACTCGGCGGACCACTCGGTGGCGCTGCGGAACGCGACGGCGGCGCTGGGCGGCGGCACGTGGACCGGTCCCGCGGCCGACGCGTTCTTCGCCTACGTCAAGCAGATCGGCGACGCGGGCAAGAAGGTCAACGACCACCTCGACGAGGTCGCGCGGGAGCTGTCCGGCCTGCAGACGTCGCTGGCCGACGTCAAGGGCCGGATCGACACGATCCGGCAGCAGGCGCAGGCGGACATCGAGAAGGCCAACAGCGACGCGGTGACCAACGCGAACGCGGCCGAGGCGATGGAACGCGAGGTGCGCGAGGGCAAACCGGGCGCCACGATGCCCTCGCCGACGTCGGCCGAAATCATGGCCGCGAACGCGCAGAAGACGAGCGGCATCGCGGCCGGCGCCCGGGACCAGATCCAGGGGCTGCTGGGCAGCGCGAACGAGCAGATCAACCGGGTGATGGGCCTGGTGCGCAAGGAGGTCCAGGGCGGGTACGCGTCGGCGCCCCCGCTGGGCGGCAAGCCGAAGACGATGCAGAGCACCGGCGGACTGCGTTCCGGCGGCGGTGGCGGTGGGGGCTCGCGTGGCGGAGGTGGTCTGGGCCCGAGCGGCGGACCGCCCAGCAGCCAGCCCCCGGGAAACGTGCGGCAGTGGATCGAAGAGGCGATCCGCATCCTGCAGGCCGCCGGCGTGCCGGTCACGGAAGCCGACATCGACAAGATCTGGACGATCATCGAAAAGGAGTCGGGCGGCAATCCAAACGCAATCAACCTTTGGGACTGCGTGCCGCTGGACACGATGATCCTGACCCGCCGCGGATGGCTGAAGCACGACGACGTCCGGATCGGCGACGAGACGATCGGATACGACCGGGAGACTGGCCGCAGCCGGTGGACGCGCATCACGCGGGTGGTGCACCACGCGGACGCCCCGCTGGTCCGGCTGCACAACTCACGCTGGTCCGCCCGCACGACGCCCAACCACCGTTGGCTGAGCTTCCCCCGCGTGCACGTGACGCGGCCGGACCTGCCGGTGCGCTGCCCGGAATGCGGCTGGGAGCCGCGCGGCCGGGTGCAACCGGCGAACGGGGTCGCGGTGCACCGCCGGAAGGTTCACGACATCGCGACAGGCGCCCAGCGGAACGTGCACACCACCGAAGGCAGGTTCGTCACGAGCCGCGAACTCACCAGCCGCGACCGGCTGCTGCTCGCCGCACCGGCCGACACGCCGTCCGGTCTGGACGTCACCGAACGCGAGGCCGCCATCCTGGGTTGGATCGCCGGCGACGGGCACGTGGAGACCCGCCGGCACCGGCCCAGCATGTCGATCGCACAGTCGAAGCCGCCGATGGTGGCCAAGCTGCGTGAGCTTCTGGCCGGGGTGCCCCACGCCGTGTACATCGACGACCGAGGTGGTTGCGGGCCGCGCCACCAGTTCCGGCTCGACCCCGGCTACGCTCGCGAGCTGCTCGCGCGGGCGGGCCACCCGAAGTCGGACGCAGTCCGGCAGGTGCTGGCCATGTCGGCGGAGCAGCGCACCGCGTGGCTCGACGCGCTCGTCGACGCCGAAGGCACGGTGACGGCCGGCCGCGTGGTGGTCTACCAGGCACCCGGCACGGTGCTGGAAGCCGCGACGCTCGCCGCCTACCTGTCGGGCAAGCGCCCCCGCGTCCTGCACTCCCGGCGCGCGACGAAACCGGAGACTTGGCAGGCCGAAGCGTCGCTGCACCTCAACACCCCGATCATCACCGGCGCGTTCCTGAAGACCGGGGACGCGGGCCGCGGTGACGTGTGGTGCGTGACGACGGACCTCGGCACGTGGACGGCACGCGAGGGCGACCACGTCTTCCTCACGGGCAACTCGAACGCCGAGAAGGGACACCCGTCGAAGGGGTTGATGCAGTGCATCGACTCGACGTTCAACGCGCACAAACTGCCCGGCCACGACGACATCTACAACCCGGTCGACAACATCATCGCCGGGGTGCGGTACACGTTCAGCAGGTACGGCGGTTTTGAGGGGCATCCCGGCCTGAAGGCGATGGCCGCAGGCGGCGGCTACCAGGGCTACTAGCCCGCGAACAAACAGTGCTGGGTGGTCATCCCGTCGC